>JBCBPG010000036.1:0-13438 GCA_039820865.1 Pseudomonadota bacterium | reverse complement strand
TGATCTCGACCAGCACCTCCCCCGCCTTCGGCCCCTCGAGGTTCACGTCCATGACCTCGAGCGGCTTGCCCGCCCCGACAGCAACCGCAGCCCTCGTCCGCATCCCAAATCCTCCCCTGTCTGCCCGTCCGCGCGCGCGCCCGTGGACGCCGCCGGTTCATGATCTGGCCACGGCCGCGCCTCACGCTTCCGCGAGGCGGGACCCTATCACGACGCGCATGCCCGACAACGCCGGAGACCGCCGGCAGGCGCGTGGAGGGTGGCAAACCGGTACGCATTCCCGCTCCGGGGCAGGGATGGCAACCAATCCTGCAGGGATTTCGCACTACGTGTATAAGGACACGCAGAAGTGTGTGCGGTGTGGGGGTACCGGCGCGGCCTCGAAGGGTCCGGCCGGGACAGAGTTGTGGTAGTGCGTGTGCACTTGCGAAATGACACTTGCACCAGCAAGGCTACGCGCGGGTTGACGGTGCGGCGGCTGTGGGGTGACGCCGGGATGCACAACGACGGAAAAGCGAGGCCGAGGCGACCGGATCCCGGTCGTCGGCGACGCTGCGTGAGGCGCGGCGCGGCGGGGGTGCTTGCGCTTTGCCTGGCGGCGACGCTGCCCGGCTGCGACGCGCCGGATCCGGTCGCCGTGGCCGAGGCGCACGAAAAGGGGCGCCTGGCCCGTGCGGCCGGCGACCGCGAGGCCGCGCGAAGCGCCTTCTGGCGGGCGCAGACGCTGGACCCCGAGCACGTGGCGAGCGCGGTGGCTCTCGGCGAGATGGCCGAGGAGGAGGGCCGCTCGGGCGTCGCCCTCTCCCATTACGACCGGGCGCTGAGCGCGAACAATCCGGGCGCCTCGCCCTATCTCCACCTGGCGCGGCTGCAGCTCGAGCGCGGTGCCTGGTCGGAGGCGCTTGCCCATGTGATCGCCGCCTACCGCTTCGAGCCGGGCGAGCCGGCCGTGCTGGCCCGCAAGGCATCGGTGCTGACGCTGCTCGGCCTCGCCGACGGGGCCGAGCGGGCGGCGATGCGCGCGCTGACGGTGGACCCGACGGCCCCGGTGGCGGTCGAGGCGGTCGTGCGGCTGACGCTGGCCAAGGCCGGGCCGGAAGCGGCGCTGCAGCGGCTGTCGACCATGCCTGAGCGGGCCGCCGAGCCGCTGGTGAGCCTGCGTCTCGCGCTGCTCGACCGGCTGGGCCGGCCCGACGACGCGATCGACTGCCTGCGCACGGCGCTGGCCGCGCAGGCGATGGCCCGGCGGTCGGACGGCGTCGCACCGCACGCCGGCGATGTCGAGGGCCGGCTGGTGCAGCGCCTGGTCGACCGGCTGGTGGCGCGCGGTCGCGTCGGCGAGGCGGCGCGCACGCTCGACCGGCGCCTCGAGGTCATGCCGGTCGAGAGCGAGACGCTGCGCCGCCGGCTGGAGATCGCGCTGGCGCGCGAGGGCCTCACCGGGGCCGAGAGCCGGCTGGCCGCGCATCTGACGCTGGCGCGCCAGGGCGGCAGGATCAGCGCGGACGAGGCGGCGGTGCTGGAGGCGCGGCTGCGCTCCTCGCTGATGCTGGCGGTGGGCGATACGGCCGAGGCATCGGCGCTGGCCCGCCCCGACGCGGTGCGCACCAGCCTGGCGCGGGCGCCGCTGGCCGAGATCGCGCGGCGCGCTGCCGCCTGGCAGGGCGTCGACCGGGCCGAGACGGCACTGGGCGAGGTGGCCGCCGCGCTGAGGGAGCGTCCGCACGAGGCGGCTCTCGCCGGGCTCTTCGCGGCCATCGCGCTCGAGGGCGGGCTGGCGGCCGACGGGGTCGCGACCCTGGACGCGATGATGCGCCGCGACGGGCTGCACGTGGCCTCGCCCGCGCTCCTGATGGCGCTGGCGCGCCTCGCGCTGGCATCGGGCCGCGAGACGGCCGCGGTCGAGGCACTCGATGCCGCGATCCGGCTGGGCGGCGGGCCCGAGGAGGCGCTGATCGCGCGCGCACGACTGGCGGCGGCGCACGGCCGCGCGGCCGAGGCACGGCGCCACCTGGGCGAGGTCGTTGCCGCGCGGCCGGGCGCCACGCTGGTGATGACGGCGCTGGGCCGCACGCTGGTCGAGGACGGCCAGCGCCACCAGGCACGGGCCATGCTGGCGCGCATGATGGAGGCGGCGGGGCGGCGGGGCGAGCCGGCGACCGACGCGGCGCCGCTGGCCATCGCGCTGGCGCTGTCGGAGGACGCGCCTCCGGAGACGGCGCTGGCGGCGATGCTGGAGCAGCCGGGACTGGGCGAGGATCCGGCGATGGCCCATGCCGCCGCCCGCGCCCTGCTGGCCGACGGCGTGGTCCCGGGCGCCCGCCCGCCGCAGGGGCCGCGGCGGCGCGCCGCCATGGCGGTGGCCGAGGCGGCGATGCGCCAGGCGCCGGGCAGCGAGGCGGGCTACCTGCTGGCCGCGCGGCTGAGCGACACGGACGCAGCGGCGATCGAGGTGCTGACGGCAGGGCTCGAGGCGATCGGCATGCCCCGGGCGATCCGTCTCGAGCGCGCGCTGAGGGCCGAGCGCGCCGGGAGGCCCGACCTGGCGATCGCCGATTACGAGGTCCTGATGGCGATGGTGCCGGGGTCGCTCCTGGTGGCGAACAACCTGGCGAGCCTGCTGGCCGACCGGGCGGCGGCGCCGGGCGAGATCGACCGCGCCGCGCGCCTGGCCGAGCGGCTCGACGGCCACGAGGTGCCCGAGTTCATGGACACGCTCGGCTGGCTCAGGGTCCGCAGTGGCGCGGTCGAGGACGGCCTGCCGCTGCTCCGCCGCGCGGCCGAGGCGCTGCCGCAGAGCGCGGCCGTGCACTATCACCTGTCCAGCGCCTACATCGCCGCCGGCCATGCGGCCGCGGCGGCCGAGGCGCTCACCAGGGCGCGGCAGCTCGAAGAGACAGGGGCGATGGCCGTCGGTGGTACGCAACCTGCACCAAATGAACGGTTGAGCGCACCTGACAATCCGCTAGTTCACAGGTAAAGCGCAGCCGATGATGCATACGAACGAAGAGAAGCCTGGGAAGCGCGACGATGTATGAGCGGTTCTACCAGCTGTCGGCGCGCCCGTTCCTGACGGTCCCGGACCCCAGCTACCTGTTCTGGTCGGAAGGCCACGAACTGGGCTACACGATGCTGCGCTACGGACTTGAGACCGGGGCGCTGATCACCGTGATCACCGGCGAGATCGGCGCAGGCAAGACCACGCTTCTGCGGCACATGATGAACGATCTCCCCGAGAACGTGACCATGGGCCTGATCTCGAACATGCAGGAGGGCCGCGGCGACCTTCTGCACTGGGCACTGATGTGCCTGGACGTCGACTTCAATGACGAACCTTACGTCAAGCTTTTCAAGCGCTTCCAGGATTTCGTCATCGACCGCTACGCCGAGGGGCGGCGGGTGATGCTGGTGATCGACGAGGCGCAGAACCTCAGCGTCAAGCAGCTCGAGGAGCTGCGGATGCTGTCGAACATCAATGCCGACCGCGACGAGCTGTTGCAGATCATCCTGGTCGGCCAGCCGCAGCTGCGCGACCTGCTGGCGCGCCCGGAGCTGATGCAGTTCGCCCAGCGCATCGCGGCCGACTTCCACCTGCCGCGGCTGAGCGCCGAGGACACCGCGCGGTACGTCAACCACCGCCTCAACATCGCCGGCGCGCAGTGGGAGATCTTTCCGCCACGCACTTGTGACCTGATTTTCGACGCGACGGGCGGCGTGCCGCGGCTGATAAACATTCTCTGCGACCTCGCGCTGGTGTACGGGTTCTCCAGCGATCGGGAGGTGATCGACGAGGAACTGCTGTGGGAGTTCCTTGCCAGCGTGCGCCGGCACGGCATCTACACGCATCTCTCGGGGCGCGGTGGCGCGCCCAAGCTGGTGGCGACGACGGCGGACGGCGCGCGGGTTGACAGGCCCGGGGCGGCCGGACCACGCGACGGCGCAGGGTTCTGAGATGACGGGCACGGCCGACATGGACGTGCCGCGACCGGGCCGGGCGGCAGGTGGGGTGCCGCGGCCAGGCGACCGGGGAGTTGGGGAAGGGCAGAGCGATGAGTGAGACGGAACGCCCGATTGATATCCGGGACTACATCGACGCGGTGCTGCGGCGCTGGGTGCTTTTCGTCGTTCTGGTCCCGCTCTGCGGCGTCGTCGGCGTCTTCGTCGCCTACGTGCTGCCGCCGGTCTACGAGGCCAAGGCGCGCGTGCTGGTCGAGAGCCAGGCGATCTCGACCGACCTCGTCAGTTCCACCGTCACCTCGAACGCGTCCGAGCGGCTGAACGTGATCCGCCAGCGGCTGCTGACGCGGCGCAACCTGCTGCAGGTGATCGAGGATCTCAACCTCTTCGCCGACGAGAACCTGACGCCGACCGCCAAGGTGGGCAAGCTGCGCGGCGGCACGGATATCCGGCCGGTCTCGCGCTCCGGGCGCCGTGGCAACATCACCGCCTTCCAGATCTCGTTCCGATCGGACAACCCGGACCAGGCGGCGGCGGTGGTGAACGAGTTCGTCTCGCTTGCCCTGCAGGAGAACGTGCAGGCCCGCAGCCAGCGCGCGGCCGAGACCAAGGACTTCTTCGCCGGCCAGTCGGACCGGCTGACGTCCGAGCTGAACGACCTCGAGGCGGAGATCAGCAACTTCAAGCGCGTCAACGCCGCGTCGCTGCCGCGCTCGGTCGCGTCGCGCGAGCAAGAGCTGAACCGCGTGCAGTCCCAGATGTTCGAACGCGAGCGCGAGATGCTCAAGCTCGAGGAGACGGCGCGCCAGCTGCGCCAGCGCCTCGAGGACGGCATCGACATCGACAGCGTGATCGACCAGCTGAGCGACGAGCACAAGGAACTGCGCCTGCTCGAGCGCCAGCTCCTGCTGAAGCGCGCGGTCTTCAAGGAGTCGCATCCGGAGGTGCGGGGCCTCGTCAGCCGGATCGAGGCGCTGGAGAACGCGCTCGGCCCCGAGGCGCGCAACCGCGCCGAGGAGATGGTCGCCAACCGTCGCGGCGAGCTGGAGCGCGAGCTGACCCTGGTGGTCAACCGGCGCGCGCTTCTCGAGAAGCAGCAGTCAAACGCGCTCGAGAAGCAGACGGAGCTGCGCTACGCTATCGACCGCGCGCCCGAGGTCGAGATGGAGCTGAACGCCCTGCAGCGTCAGTACGGCGGCGTCGAGCGGCGCTATCGCGACACCGTCTCCAAGCTCGCCGTCGCCGAGACCGGCGAGGAGCTCGAGGTCAACCGCCAGGCGGAGCGCTTTGAGGTGATCGAGCAGGCCTCCAAGCCGGGCAAGCCGATCGCGCCCAACCGTCGGCTGATCGCGGCCTCGGGCTTCGCGGGCGGCTTCGCGGCGGCCTTCGCGCTCATAATCTTCGCCGAGCTGATGAACCAGAGCGTGCGCACCGCCTCGGACCTGGAGCGGACGCTGAACCTGCGCCCCGTCGTGACGATCCCCTATATCGAGACCGAGCAGGAGGTGCGCCGGCGCGTCTGGCGCCTCAGGGTCGGCGTGCTGCTCGTGCTGGTGGTGGTGCCATCAACGCTCTACGCGGTCGACCAGTTCGTCCAGCCACTGGAATTGCTGGTCGAGAACGCGCTGGAGCGCAGCGGCGCCATGCGCTTCATCGAGATGGCGCGCGAACGGCTGAGTTGAGGAGACCGCGCGCGCCCTGCCGCGAGGCGGGGCCGGCGCGGGCGGCGCGGGCCGGGAGCGGCACGGCCGGACACGGGACGGCGGAGCGAGGACGGGACCATGGTCGAACGGCTGAAGGACGCGATCACCAAGGCACGGGCGCGGCGCGAGGGCGGCCCCGGCAGCGTCCCCGCCGGCGGCACGAACGCGGGCACCGGTCCGGTGGCCGCCCCCTCGGCGCAGATCGACGAGCTCTGGAACGGCCTGACCGAGCTGCCGATCGACGCCGACAAGATGCGCCGCGAGCGCATCGTCTCGTTCCAGAAGACCGACCCCAGCCACGTGACCTTCGACGTCCTGCGCACCCGGCTCCTCAAGGTGATGCGCGAGAACGGCTGGACCAAGCTGGCGATCACCTCGCCGACCAAGGGCTGCGGCAAGACCGTCATCACGATGAACCTGGCCTTCAGCCTCTCGCGCCACCCCAACTTCCGGACGATGCTGATCGACATGGACCTCAAGGCGCCGCGCGTGGCCTCGGTCCTCGGCGCCTCGGGCAAGCGGCAGATCTCGTGGTTCCTGACGGGCCAGACCGCGCCCGAGAAGTACATGAACCGCATCGGCGACAACCTCGCCGTGGCGCTCAACAACACCCGGGTGCGCGACTCGGCCGAGCTGATCGAGAGCCAGCAGACCGAGGCATCGCTTGCCCATGCACAGCGGCTCCTGCGCCCGGAGATCGTGCTCTTCGACCTGCCGCCGATGCTGGTGAACGACGACGCGCTGGCCTTCACCGCGATCGCGGACTGCGTGATGCTGGTGATATCGGCCGGCGAGAGCAAGGCGGCCGACATCGACGAGTGCGAGCGGCTGCTCTCGGCCAACTGCAACTTCCTCGGCATCCTGCTGAACAAGCACCGCGACCCGCGCCGCGACCCCTACAGCTATGGCTATGGCTACGGCTACGGGGGCTATGGCGGCTATGGGTACGGCAGCGGGCCGGGCGCCAACAACAGCTGAGCCTTTCCTGGTCGCAGCCGAGCGATCCGGCCCAGGGTCACACAACCGCTGGCGGATCAGCGGCGAATCGGTCATCGCTGTTGCCCGCACGCGTCACTTGATCCCGAAGCATCCGAAGCTCGCACTCTCCTTTAGCTCACGGCTGTATCGGGAAGTCACACCGTGCTTTTTATGCTTCCGCCATTTTCCCGATGGAGAGGACCGATGCGCAGTGCCCTCATCGCCGTGGCCGTGGCGACCCTCGCGGTCGCGCCGGCAGCCGCCCAGGACGCGACGACCGACCCGCTGGCCGAGGAGATCGAGGCGCTGCTGCCCGTGCCCTTCACGCTACGGCCCGGCGATCTCATCTCCGTCACCGTGCTGGAGGATCCGAACCTCAGTCGCCAGCTGCTGGTTCGCCCCGACAACAAGGTGTCGATGCCGATCGCCGGCGTCATCGACGTCACCGATCTGAAGCCCGAGGATCTCGAGCGCATCATCCTGCGCCGCCTCGCCTCGGACTTCATCACGCCGCCCACCGTCAGTGTCGCGCTGACGGGCCTGGGCGCCGCGAACCAGCGGTTCCAGGCCCAGGGGCTGCTCGACGAGGTCGAGACGCTGGAGGGCCGGGTCTATTTCATCGGCGAGGTGAACGGCCGCGGCTCGATCGGGTTCAACATGGAGGATGGGATCGACATCCTCCAGGCGCTGTCGCTGGCTGGCGGTGTCACCCCCTTCGCGGCGACGCAGCGCATCCAGATCCGCCGCCGCGCCGAGACGGGTGAGCAGATCTTCCTCTACGACTACGAACTGATCGAGGATGGCGAGTTCGTCGAACCGCTGATGCTGGAAGACGGCGACGTCATCGTGGTGCCCCAGCGCGGCCTCTTCGAGTGACGGCCACGCCATGACTGCGGGCGTGCCCGCCAGACCAGGCCGGCCGATGCGCGTGCGCCGAACGCGGCGCGCCGCCCGGACCGGCGCGGCGACGAGCGGGCTCCTGCTCGGGCTCGGTCTCGGGCTCGCGCTCGTCCCGGGCGGCGCGGACGCGCAGGTCTGGTCGCTGGGCGGCAACTTCAGCCAGTCGGTCAGCATCGACGACAACCGCACGCTGGAAGACGACGACGACGGCGGCATCAGCTACGGCTCGACCACGCAGCTGGGCCTGCGGCTCGGCTACGAGACACCGCGCGCCACCTGGAACGCGAACACCAGCGTCGCGCTGCGCAGCTTCGGCGGCGACGACGGTGCCGGCGACATCAACTTTGCCTCACCCAGCTTCAACGGCAGCATGCGCCTGCGCGGCGTCGGCTGGGTCTTCACGACGGGCGCGAACTTCTCGCGGCGCAACACCAGCTTCAGCTCGCTGATCGACCCCCTGGACATCGACTCCGAGGGGCCGACCGATCCCGGCGACATCGATGACGGCATCGACGATGGCATTGACGACGGCACCGACGACGGCGGGATCGACGATGGCGGGGGCATCGACGACGGTGGCGTTGACGACGGCGGCTTGGACGATGGCGGCGACGTCGACGACGGCGGCGGCGACGATACCGACAACTCGATCCTCTCGGACGGCGACGCGACGCGGACCGCCTTCAGCATCCGCCCCGGCCTGTCGCTGCTGCTGACCCCGCGCACCAGCCTGAACCTTGGCAGCCGGGTCAGCGTCGTCCGTTTCTCCGAGGAGGCCGACGACCTCAACAACTCGGTCTCCTACGGCTTCAGCGCCTCGGTCTCGCGCGCGCTTTCGACCGTGACCAGGGTCTCCGCCACCGCCTCGACCAACTTCTTCAGCATCGACAACGATGAAGAGACGTCGTCGGTCACCGGCACGACGCAGCTCGGCCTCTCGCGCCAGCTGGCGCGGAACCTCAGCTTCGCGGCCAATGGCGGCGTGACCTTCACGCGGCGCGAGCTTGGCAACCCGGACCCGGGCGAGGACGAGTCGGCGACCAGCGTGTCGGGCAGCGGCTCGCTGTCGCTCAACTGGCGGCATGGCGACCGGCGTTTCGAGTTCCGGCTGACGCAGGGCGTCACGCCCTCGTCGGACGGCGAGATCAGCGACCGCACCCGGCTGAACGTCAACTTCCGCCAGCCGATCACCCGGACGCAGAACCTGTCCATCGGCGGCGCTCTCTCGCGCCGGCGCAACACCTTCGACGACGACGGCAGCGAGACCAGCCTGGTCGCCGAGTTTTCCCCGGCCTACTCCTTCCGGCTTCCGCATGACTGGAGTGCGTCGCTGCGCTATAGACTCCGCGTCGGCAATGACAACGACGGGACAGCCGTGTCGAACGGCGTGTTCTTCAGTGTCTCGCGGTCGCTTGACCTGATCCGCTGAACCGGCCGGGGGCGGCCGTGGCGGCAGGCAGGCCGCGCGGGGCTCGGTGGGGGGTATGACGGAAACGCTGGGCAGCCACGACGAGGCGGGGCGCAAGACGCGGCGGCGTGATGCCGGCGGCGGCGCTGACGCATCCGCAGCGCAGGACGAGACGGCGCCCCGGGCCGGGCGCCGCCAGTCCGCGGTGCTGACCGTGGCGAGCCTGCCGGGGATCCTGGTGCTGCTCGACGCGCTCACGGTGGTGCTGTCCGGCGCGGCGGCGCACTGGCTGCTGATCGACTACCATCCGGTGACGCTGGAGTACTACGTCTTCGGCATCGGGTTCATCACCTTCGCCACGCTCACCCTGCTGTCGCGCGCCGACATGTACGAGGTCGACGCGATCATGCGGCCGATCAGCCGGTCGGACTTTTTGATCGTCGCCGTGATCACGGCCTTCCTGCTGTTCCTGACCATCGTCGTGACGCTGAAGGTGCAGGACATCTTCTCGACGCGTTGGCTGCTGACCTTCGGGGCCAGTGCGATCGTGTCGCTGATCACGATGCGGCTGATCGCCTGGCGCGTGCTGCAGTCGCTGGGCCGGTCGGGCGTGATCGGGCGGCGGCTGGTGGTGCTGGGCACCGGCGCGCAGGCCGAGCGGTTTCTCAGCCGGATCGGCACCATCAAGCCCTACTTCACCAGCATCGAGGGGGTCTTCGCGTCGGGCGGTGCCCCCTGGCCCGACGCGGTCGAGGGCCATCCGGTGCTGGGCGGTTTCGAGGCAATGCTGACCTATGTCCGCACCCACCGCGTCGACGACATCATCATCGCGCTGCCGTGGTCCGAGGAACAGCTGGTTGGCGAGACGATGGATTCCCTGCGTGAGCTGCCGATCAACGTGGCGGTCTCGACCGACCTCATCGGCTACAAGCTGGCCTTCCGCCCGGTGATGGGCGCGGCCTCGCAGCTGCCCGTGTTCGAGGTCGTGCAGCGCCCGATCTCGGGCTGGTCGTTCCTGCTCAAGACGCTCGAGGACTATATCCTCACGATCGCCATCCTGATCGTGATGTCGCCGATCCTGATCGCGGTGACCATCGCCATCAAGATCGACAGCCCGGGGCCGATCCTGTTCAAGCAGAAGCGGCTCGGCTTCAACAACAAGGTCTTCTGGATCTACAAGTTCCGCTCGATGTACCACCAGAAGATCCCGGAGCACGTGACCCGACAGGCGACCAAGGGCGACCCGCGGATCACGCGCGTCGGCCGCCTGATCCGGCGCACCTCGATCGACGAACTGCCGCAGCTGCTTAACGTGCTCGAAGGCACGATGTCGCTGGTCGGCCCCCGCCCGCACGCGATGGACCACAACGAGGACTACGGCCAGCGCATCCGCGGCTATTTCGCGCGCCACAAGGTCAAGCCCGGCATCACCGGCTGGGCCCAGGTCAAGGGCCTGCGCGGCGAGACCGAGCAGATCGGCAAGATGAAGGCGCGCGTCCTGCACGACGTTTACTATGCGGAGAACTGGTCGCTGCTATTTGACCTCAGAATCCTCATACAAACGGTCCTGGTGGTGCTGTTCCAGAAAAATGCGTATTGAAGGCCGATGGTGACCATGCGCCCGGGTTGCCAGGTTGGGGTTGGAAGGGCGCATGGCGGGCCTGCGCGGGGGCAGACCGCGACCCGGAAGCTTTGAGGGAATGCCGTCCATGGCCCTACTCTTCTCGACGTCCCGCCTCGCCACCGCGGCCATGCTGGCCGGCGCGCTCGCGCTCGCGGGCTGCGACAGTGTCGAGGATCGCATCGCCGAGCATCTCAGCCGCGCGCAGGAACTGCGCCTCGACGGCGAGAGCGAGAAGGCGATCATCGAGTTCCGGAACGTGCTCAAGCTGAAGGGCGACCATGTCGAGGCGCGCCTCGGCATCGCGCAGCTGCTCGAGGACAAGGGCAACTTCCAGGCGGCCGTCGGCCACTACCTGGTCGCCGTCGACAACGACGTCACCAATGTCGACGCCCGGGTGCGGCTGGCGCAGTACATGCTGGTGACCAACCAGCTCGACCGCGCGCTGGAGCTGTCGGAGCAGGCCTACGAGATCGACCCGCGCCGGCCGGACGTGCTGGCGGTGCGGGCCTCGACGGCGTTCCAGCTCGACAACAAGGAGTACGCGGTCGAGCTCGCCTCCAAGGCCGTCGAGCTGGAGCCGACGCATGCCGCCGCGAACGTGGTGCTGATCACGCATCGCGTCGAGCAGGGCGACCTGGAGAGCGCGATCGCGACGACCGAGAGCGTGCTCGAGGCGCATCCCAACGATCTCTCGCTGCAGCTCCTCAAGCTGAGGCTCCTCGAGCTGGCCGAGCGTGGCGACGCCGCGCTGGAGCAGCTGGAGAAGATCGTCGAGATGTTCCCCGACATCCCGACCGCGCGCCGGGCGCTGGCCACCCAGTACTACCGCCGCGGCAACATCGAGGCGTCGGAGGAGCAGTACCGTGCGGTCGCCGAGCTTCGCGGCATGGGCGATGTCGAGGCGCAGCTCGACGTCGTGCGCTTCCAGCTCGCCGTCCGGGGCGAGGCGGCCGCGACCGAGGAGCTCGTGGGCCTGGTCGAGCGGGCCGACAACAAGTGGGCCTACCAGCGCGCCCTCGCCGCCCTCTACCGCCAGACCGACCGTCCCGACGAGGCGGAGGCGATGCTGCAGGCGATCGTCGACAGCGGCAGCGGCAACGTCACCCAGGCGAAGGTGCTGCTGGCCCAGTATGCGCTGGGCGCCGACGACCGCGTCCGCGGCGAGGCGCTGGTCGACTCGGTGCTGGAGCAGGATGCCGGCAATGTCGACGCGATCTCGATGCGCGGTGCGCTGCAGATCGAGCGCCAGGAATACGAGGCGGCGATCGAGACGCTGCGCGTGGGCCTGGCCAACGCACCGGACGACGTGCGCCTGCTGCTGCTCTCGGGCCGGGCGCACCTGCTGAACGGCAACGACGCGCTCGGCAGCGACCAGCTGGCCACGGCGACACGGGCGTCGGACTACCGCCCCGAGGTGACACAGGAATACGTGCGCTACCTGCTGCAGCGCGGGCGGCTGGACGCGGCCGAGGCGGTGCTGGCCGAATCGGCGCGCCGCTCGCCCGACAACCAGGTGCTGCTGAGCGCGCTGGCCGAACTGCGCCTGCGCCAGGAGGACTGGAGCGGTGCCGAGGCGGTGGCGCAGCAGCTGCGCGAGCTCGAGGGCGGTGGCGACGTGGCCGAGCAGGTGCTCGCCGCCTCGCTCACCGGCCAGGAGCGCTTCGAGGAGAGCGCCGAGATCCTCAAGGGCCTCGCCAACACGGACGAGAACGTGAGCTCGACCCTGCCCACGCTGGTGCGCAACCTGGTCCAGGCCGAGCGGCCGGACGAGGCCCGCACCGCCGTCGACCGCGTGCTGCAGGACGACCCGAACAACTTCGAGGCCCGGATGCTCGAGGCTTCGCTGGCGCAGAACGAGCAGGGCACGGAAGCCTCGATCGCGCTCTTCGAGCAGATCCTGGCCGACTTCCCCGACCGGCCCGAGATCTACTTCATCATGTACCGCATCCGCGGCGCGCAGGGGCGGCTGGACGAGGCGATCGGCCTGGTCGAGACCGGCATCGAAAGCACCGGCGGCAACAGCCGCCTGCGCATGCTGCGTGCCGGCATCGCCGAGCGGCAGGGCGATTTCGACACGGCGATCGACCAGTATCAGGCGGTGTTCGATGCCGAGCCCGACTCGATGATCGCGGCGAACAACCTGGCGAGCACGCTGGCCGAGCACCGTGCCGACAGCCCCGAGGAGGTCGAGCGGGCGGCCCGGATCGCACTGCGCCTGCGCGGCACCCAGGTGCCGGAGATGAAGGACACGCTCGGCTGGACGCTCTACCTCTCCGGGTCGCACCGGGAGGCGCGGGACGTGCTGGAGGAGGCCGCGGCCGCCCTGCCGGACAACCCCTATGTCCAGTACCACCTCGGCATGACCTATGCTGCGCTCGACATGGGCGCCGAGGCACGGGCGGCGCTGGAGCTCGCCCGCGACCGCGCCGCCGGCACCGCCTTCCCGCATCTCGAGACGGTCGACGCGACGCTGGCGAGCCTGCCGGTCGAGGCGCCGGAAGGCGAGAGCAGCACCAGCGGCCAGTAAGGCACCGGGCCCGCTTTCGCCGGCCCGGCCCTCCCCGCCGCGGCCGGCACGGCCGGCGCGACAGGGCCACCGCCCGGTGGCCGGCCGCGCGCCGGCAATGCGGGATACCGCATGGGCTGGGCAACGTGGGGGCCCCGATGGCCCTGCCCACCCACGTCAGTATGAACGCCAATCCGTGAACATAGAGAGAACATCCCTCAACGGTAAGGCATGCCATCTCCGGCAGGCCGGGAGCGCCGGTGGGCCCGCTACTCGCTCCCCGGCCCCGCGGCGGTCCTGATGGCGAGCGTGACGAGCGAACCGTCGCCGAGCGTGGAGAGGAGTTCGACGACCGTGGTGGC
>JBCBPG010000035.1:0-13612 GCA_039820865.1 Pseudomonadota bacterium | reverse complement strand
TCGCCAACCTCCTGGACAACGCGCTGTCGTTCTCGCCCGAGGGCACGACCATCACGCTGCGTGCGGTGCAGGAGGAGGACCTGACCACCGTCACCGTCAGCGACCAGGGCCCGGGCATCCCCGAGGACAATCTCGGCTCGATCTTCGAGCGCTTCTATTCCGAGCGGCCGGAGCACAGCTTCGGCAACCACTCGGGCCTCGGTCTCTCGATCTGCAAGCAGATCATCGAGGCGCATGGCGGCGAGATCTGGGCCGAGAACATCCGCCCCGCCGAGGCAGGGCCCGACACGCCGCCGCTCGGCGCCCGCTTCACCGTGGAGCTGCCGGCGTGAGCGTGCTGGCCGCCAGCTACCAGCCCGTGCCGCCCGGGACGGTGCTGCATGCCACGGCGGTCGTCATGGGACGCGGCCCGCTGGCGCGCGGTCTGCTGATCATCGGGCCCTCGGGCAGCGGCAAGACACGGCTCGCGCTCGAGATCCTGGCGCTCGGCCACGGGCTCGACACCGCGCTGGTGGGCGACGACCGGGTGGTGATCGACATCGCGCCAAGCGCCGGGGCCGCGCCGCAGATGCGCCCCGTGCCCGCCCTGGCGGGCCTGATCGAGATCCGCGGCGCGGGCGTGATGCGTCACCCCTACCGCGCCGCCGCGCCCTGCTGGATGGCGATCGACCTCACCGTCGCGGAGGATGGCGCCGCTCAGGCCGGCAAGACCGCCGTGACGGGCCGGCGCGCCACGCCCGCCCGCTGGCTGCCGCTGGCCGGCATCGCGGTGCCCTGTCTCGAGGCTGGACCGGGGCTGCATGCCGCCGCCCTGATCGCGATCCTGCGCACGGGCCGACTGCCAGATGCCGAGTTCGCGCCCGCTCCATCGGGCACCGCAGTACCGGGCGGCGACACGGGGCATCACCCGGTCCGCGAGGCCGAGGAACCCGCACCGCTCGACGTGGTCGACCGCGCGCACGGCGCCGGCGGCCGGCGCTGAGCGGCCGGGGCGCGCGGCCATGGCGACTGCCGGGGGCAGCATGGCCGGGATCCCGGCCCAGGCCAGCAGGCAGTCGGCCTCCAGCTCCCTGACCGACGCCACGCAGCCGCCCTCGGCGGGCAGCCGCCCCTCCACCGCCGCGGCGGACCGGCCACCCGCCCCCGCCATGGCCGGCGAGGGGGCGCCACCCCGACCTGCCGCCAGCGCCCGTCCCGCCGGCTCGACCGCGGCGGTCGCGACGGCGCCGGACACGCGGCCGAGGCCCGCGCCCCGGCGCAGCGAGGCACTGGTACTGGTCACGGGGCTCTCCGGCGCGGGCCGGACGACCGCGATCAACGCGCTCGAGGATCTCGGCTACGAGGCGATCAACAACTTCCCTCTCTCGCTCGTCCCGGCCCTGGTGGCCGAGCCCGCCGGCCACGAGGGCGGCGCGCGCGAGGGGGGCGACCGGCCGCTCGCGCTGGGGCTCGAGAGCCGGACGCGCGGCTTCTCGGCCGAGCGTCTCGCCGGTCTCCTCGTCAGCCTCCGCGCCACGGGCGAGCATGCGCGCGTCGTGCTGGTCTTCCTCGACTGCAGCGATGGCGCGCTTGCCCGCCGTTTTTCCGAGACGCGCCGCCGCCACCCCCTCGCCCCGGCCGAGGATGTCGAGACCGGCATCCGGCGCGAGCGCGACCTGATGCGCCCGGTGCGCGCCGACGCGGACCTGGTGATCGACACCACGGCGCTCAGCCCGCATGAGCTGAAGCGCGAGATCGCGCTCCGCTTCGCCCCGGCGCCGGCCCCGGGCGACAGCGCGGCGGATGGGCCGTCGGGCGCGGCGGGGCGCGGGCTGGCGGTCACGGTGAACTCGTTCAGCTATCGCCGCGGCGTGCCGCAGGGCTGCGACGTCGTCATCGACGTCCGCTTCCTGCGCAACCCCTACTGGCAGGAGACGCTGCGCCCGCTGGACGGCCGCGACGACACGGTGCAGTCCTATGTCGCCGGAGACCGTCGCTACGAGGCGTTCTTCGAGCAGCTGACGGCGCTTCTCCTCCTCCTCCTCCCGGCCTATGCCGAGGAGGGCAAGGTCTACTTCTCGGTGGCGCTCGGCTGCACGGGGGGGCGGCACCGTTCGGTCACGGTGGCCGAGCGTCTGGCCGTGGCGCTGGAAGGCGCCGGCTGGCCCGCGGGCGTGCGCCACCGGGAACTGGAACGCCTCGCGCCGGGCGAGGGTGGTGGCGAGAGCGGTGGCGTGGGCGGTGACGGTGGCAGGGGCGCCGCACCGGTTGCGACCGGCGGGGACAGGACGACGGCCGCGCCGTCGGGGGAGCAGGGATGACGCAGCGCGACAGCCATGGCGGGGACGGGCGGCACGCCGACGGTGCCTCGGCGGCCGGCCATGGCAGGGCGGACGACGGCATGGCCGGCGCGACGATCGAGGCCGAGACGGCGCCGCGGGACGCCGCCGGCACGGGCCCGCAGGCGACGGATGCCGCGCTCGGCATCGTCATCGTGGCGCATGGCGCGCTCGCCAGCGCCCTGCTCGACGCGCTCACGCATGTGGTCGGCCCGCTGGAGGGCGCGGTCGCCATCGCCATCGAGCCCACCGACGACCTGCACCGCCGCCAGGCCGAGATCCGCGAGGCGGTCGAGGCCTCGGATGCCGGGGCGGGCGTCGTGCTGGTGACCGACATGTTCGGCGGCACGCCCTCGAACCTGGCGCTCGGCGCCATGGTCCGGCCCGGGATCGACGTGATCTACGGCGCGAACCTGCCCCTCCTCGTCAAGCTCGCCAAGTGCCGCGACCGCCCGCTGGCCGATGCCGTGCGCACCGCGCTGGGGGCGGGCGAGAAGTACATCGACAGCGCGGGGCGCATGCTTGACCCCGGCGCACCGCGCGCGACCGGCCGCTGAGCGCCCCCGACCTGTCCCGCGCCATGCCCGCCACCATGCTCGCCATCGTCAACGCCAAGGGCCTGCACGCCCGCGCCTCGGCCAAGTTCGTCGAGACGGTCGAGCGGTTCGACGCCACGGCGACCGTCCGGCGCGAGGGCCAGGAGGTGATGGGCGACAGCATCATGGGCCTCCTGATGCTGGCCGCCGCCCGCGGCACCGAGATCGAGGTCGAGACCGCGGGCCCCGACGCCGAGGCGCTGCTCGCCGCCCTCGCCGCCCTCGTCGCCGACCGCTTCGGCGAGGAGGGCTGAACGGGGAGAGGCGGCGCCCGGCCCGCATCCCGGCGCGCGCCCCGTCCCGCGTCAGAGTGAGCACCGAACCGTCACTTTTCTCCGAACGCTCGACCGGGCCATCGCGCAACCTTCGCCGAAGGGCGCCTCCGGGCGCGCTTGCGGCGCGCCTGCGCTGTGTCACCTCAGCAGCCCGCCCCCCCGAAGCGGCGGCCGATCCCCTCGGCGGCGCAGGCGTCGCCGGCGGGGCAGCCGGCGAGGTGGTCGTTCACCACGCCCGTCGCCTGCATGAAGGCGTAGACGATGACGGGGCCGCAGAACTTGAACCCCTCGGCCTTGAGCGCCTTGGAGAGCGCGCGGCTCTCCGCCGTCTCGGTCGGCACCTCCGCCATGCCGACGGGGCGGTTCTGGCGCGCCTCGAAACCGACCGAGCGCCAGATGAAGGTGTCGAAGCCCTCGCGCGCCTGGATCCGCAGATAGGCCCGGGCGTTGCCGATCGTCGCCTCGATCTTGGCGCGCGAGCGCACGATGCCGGGATCGCCGACCAGCCGCTCGACCTCCTCCGGTCCCCAGGTCGCGATCACCGCCGGGTCGAAGCCCTCGAACGCGCGGCGGAACCCCTCGCGCTTGCGCAGGATGGTGATCCAGGCGAGCCCCGCCTGGAAACCGTCAAGCACAAGCTTCTCCCAGAGCGCGCGCGGATCGCCCTCGGGCCGGCCCCATTCGTCGTCGTGATAGGCGACGTAATCGGGGGCCTCGCCGCACCAGGAGCAGCGCCCGGTCGCCTCGGCGTCGCGTAAGTCCTGCATTGCCACCCCGCCTGTTCATGCTTCGTCCATCACACTTTCTTACCGTCGCAGGACGCCACGGGGCAGGGCAATCCCGTCGCCGGCGGTGTTCACGGATGGTTTGCAGGGGGCTCGAATGGTCGAGGGTCAGCGCGCGGAGAGGGTCGGCGGGCCCGTCGTCGCACCGGCGATGGAGGCGCCGGGAGAGGTGCCGGGCGGCGATGGCCAGGACCGCGGCGGTCGCGCGGCAAACCCGCGCGGAATCGGCCTCGTCCTGATCCAGATCGACAGCTGGTCGGCGATCGAGCGGCTGCATGGCAGCGAGGCCGCCCTGGCGCTGGCCTCGCTGGCCGAACAGCGGCTCTGGGCGAGCCTCCCGGACGGTGCGCGGGCCTGGCCGGTCGGGCGCGGTCGCTTCGCCGTCTGTCTCAAGGGTGCCGACCGGCGGCTCCTGGAACGGACCGCGCGCCGGATCAGGCGCTCGATCAGCCGCCCGCAACGGGCCGGCGGTGGCGGTCGCCGGGAGGAGGGACAGCCACCGCTCGGCGTCTCGATCGGCGGTGCGCTCTCCTCGGTCCCCTTCGTGACGACGCTCGGCGCCGCCGCCGCGCAGGCGCTGGTCTCCGCGATGGCCGAAGGCGGGGGCGCGATCACGGTGCGCAGCCGCACACGGCCGAACGGCCGGCGTCGCCTGCCGACCGCCGGCGATCCGGGCGAGCCCCTCTCGGGCGAGGCCGCGCCGATCGACAAGCCGCGGCCGCGCCCCGTCGAGGCGCGCTCCCTGCCCGCCGGACCCCGCCCCGGCGGTTCCGCCGTCATGGACAGCGAGGTCGTATCGCCACCGGCCGACGGCGCGACTGCGGCCGAGGTCCGGCTGTCGGCCGCGGTGCGCGCGGTGCTGCCCGTCGATGGCAGCGACAGGGTCGCATGGTACGCCCTCTTGCCGCCGCGCGTGCCGCGGCGCGGTCGTCTCTCGGAGGCGCGGGGGTATCTCGCCCAGGCGACACGGCTCCTCTCGGCCGACCCGACACGGCGGATCGCGCTGCCCTTCGGCATGGCTGCCGGGGTCGGGGATGCGGCCACGGGCGATCTGCTCGCCGCACTGGCCACGCAGCTGGAATCGGTCGCGGCGCAGCAGGACGGCCTGGCCGATCGCCTGATCCTCACCGCCCCGGCATCCCTCCTCGACGCTCCGGGGAGGGATGATGACGCGCTGTCGCGCATCCGCAGCCTCGGCCCCGCGCTGGCGCTCGACTTCGGCCTTCAGGTGACGCAGAGGCGCGGCGGGCGCGAAGTGGCGTGGCATGTCGACAGGGTCGTCGATCTGGTCGAGCATCTCGCGCCGGATCTCGCGATCCTCGCCGCACCCGCTGCCATGTCCGCCGGGGAGGGCGGCGACCCGCTGCCGGAGCGCCTGCTGGCGCTCGCCGCCGCCGCCCATGCCGCCGATGTCGCCATCGTCCTTGACGGCGTCGCGACGGCTGCAGATGCGGCCGCGGCCCACGGGATCGGCGCCGCCTTCTGGTCGGGCCCGGCCCTGTCGCCGGACCGCCCTGCCGCGTCGCTGACCCTGCCGTGCGCCCCCACGGCCTGCAGCATCGCCGAGGCGTGAGCCTGGAGGCGCCTGTGGCAGACCGACAATGCCAGCAGGCGGCTGCAGGATGCCAGCCCGGGAGCCCGGAGCCGGTGAGCCCCTCGCCGGGAGGCTCCGGACGCGCTCGACGGGTGACGGCGTGAGCCGATGTGCGGGATCCGGCGGCGGGCATGCGGCGCCGTTCCCGGTAGAGAACGGACGCGCACCGGTCCGGTGCGATCCTTCTCTCGTGCCTCTCGCGCAGTCGAATGCGACGGCGCACCTCGCCCGCCGGCCCGCAGCCCACGCGACCCTACGGTCGCGACAGGTTCCGGCCTCCGCCGCTCAGGCGTCGTCGCGCGACAGGCTGTCGATCTTGGACTGCATCTCGCGCACCTGGCGGCGCAGCGCCTCGAGATCGCCGCCACCGGCCTCGGGCGCCGGTTCGGCCGGCTTGTCGCCACCCTCCGGCGAGCGCGGCATGGGGAACGGCGTGAACATGCGCATCGCCTGCTCGAACAGCTCCATGTTCGACCGGGTGATCGCCTCGAAGTTCTGCAGCGCCGGGTTCGCACCGAACGTTGCCCGCATCCGCTCCTGATTCCGGGAGAACGCTTCCATCGAGGCATCGAGATAGGTGGGCACCACCGACTGGAGCGTATCGCCGTAGAGGCGAATCAGTTGCCTGAGAAAGTTCGTGGGCAGCATGTTCCGCCCCTTGGCTTCCTCCTCGAAGATGATCTGGGTCAAGACGGCGTGCGTGATGTCCTCACCCGTCCGTGCATCGAAGACCGCGAAGTCCTCGCCCGCCCGCACCATCTTCGACAGGTCGTCGAGGGTGACATAGCTGCTGCGCGCCGTGTTGTAGAGGCGGCGGTTTGCATACTTCTTGATCACCACGCGGGGCGCTGCCCCGTTCGCAGCCTCTGCCGCGCCGTTCGCGGCCCGCCGTCCCGGTTTCCTAGCCTCCGCCACGGTGTGTCCTTTCCCCCCGGAATTTCATCCTGTTAGCGAGAACTGTGACATCCCTGCTGCCGCGTAGCAACGGCTCGCGCGCGAACGAGCGCGGTTTGATGCCAGCCTGCGTCGAGCATAGACCCAGCCTCCGCGCAACGGAACGTTCCTCCGCCTACGGGAGGGTGGACGGCACGTCGGCATTTGCTACGGTCCGCGCGCCTTGTTAACCGGGTCGCGCCCCCGGGGGTTGACGCCCCGCGCCGGCGCGCGGCCGATACCGCCGGCCCGGCGACGGTCGGCGCCCCCATACCGCGGACGCGGTCGCCCCGGCCGTCGCCGCCCAGCCAGGAGAGCCCGATGACCGAGGTCGTGATCGCCGCCGCCGCCCGCACCCCCGTGGGCAGCTTCAACGGCGCCTTCGCCAGCACGCCCGCCCACGTGCTGGGCGCCACCGCCATCAAGGCGGCGCTCGAGCGGGCCGGCGTCGCCGCCGAGGATGTCTCGGAGACGATCCTGGGCCAGGTCCTCACCGCCGCGCAGGGCCAGAACCCCGCCCGCCAGGCACATATCGAGGCCGGCCTGCCCGAGGGCTCGGCCGCCTGGGGCATCAACCAGGTCTGCGGCTCGGGCCTGCGCGCCGTCGCGCTCGCCGCCCAGCACATCGCGCTCGGCGATGCCGGCATCGTGGTCGCGGGCGGGCAGGAGAGCATGAGCCTCGCCACCCATGCCGCGCATCTGCGTGCCGGCCAGAAGATGGGCGATCTCAAGTTCATCGACACGATGATCAAGGACGGCCTCTGGGACGCCTTCAACGGCTATCACATGGGGACCACGGCCGAGAACGTCGCCGCGCAGTGGCAGATCAGCCGCGACATGCAGGACGAGTTCGCGCTGCGCAGCCAGAACAAGGCCGAGGCCGCGCAGAAGGCCGGCAGGTTCGACGACGAGGTCGCGCCGGTCACCGTCAAGACCCGCAAGGGCGACATCGTCACCGACAAGGACGAATACATCCGCCACGGCGCCACGATGGAGGGGATGCAGAAGCTGCGCCCGGCCTTCTCCAAGGACGGATCGGTGACGGCGGCCAATGCCTCGGGCCTCAACGACGGCGCCGCGGTCACGGTGCTGATGTCGGCCGAGGAGGCCGCGCGCCGCGGCATCGAGCCGATGGCCCGGATCGTCAGCCACGCCACCGCCGGCGTCGATCCCAAGATCATGGGCACCGGCCCGATCCCGGCCTCGCGCCGCGCGCTGGAAAAGGCGGGCTGGAAGGTCGAGGACCTCGACCTGGTCGAGGCCAACGAGGCCTTCGCCGCCCAGGCGCTTGCCGTGAACAAGGACATGGGCTGGGACCCGGAGATCGTGAACGTCAACGGCGGCGCGATCGCCATCGGTCACCCGATCGGCGCCTCGGGCTGCCGCGTGCTCAACACGCTGCTCTTCGAGATGAAGCGCCGCGGCGCCAGGAAGGGTCTCGCCACCCTCTGCATCGGCGGCGGCATGGGCGTCGCCCTCTGCGTCGAGCGCGCCTGATGGTACGGGGCCCGAGCCTCGCCGCGCTCGCCCTCGTCCTCGCCGGCTGCGGCGGGGGCGATCCGGCGGTGCGCGGCCTCGCGCTCGGCCTGCTGGACGATCCCTGGACGGGCGGGTCGATCCCGGCCGGCCAGCAGTGCCGGGCCGAGGGCGGCAGCGGGGCGATCCCGGCGATCCGCATCGCGGGCCTGCCGGACGACACCGCGGCCGTGCGCATCGCCGTCAACGATGTCGACGACCCGGCGCTGGCCACCGGCGGCGGACACGGCGTGGTCGAGATCAGCCACAGCGACGGCGGGCCGGTGATGCTGACCCGGCCGATCCCCGGCGAGACCGCGACCATGCTGCCCGGCGTGACGCTCGTCTCGCCCGCGCGTGTCGAGGGGGCCGTGGGCTACCTGCCCCCCTGCGGCCGCCAGTCCCATCTCTACGTCGCCGAGGTCACCGCGCTGCGGGCCGACGGCGTCCCGCTCGCGGCCGGCACCCTCAGGCTCGGCCGCTACTGACCCCTTCGACCGGCGCGGACGCCGTCTCCGCCCGGTCGACCGCCCCCGACGGCCCATTCCCAGGAGGAACCCCCATGGCACGAGTGGCGATCGTCACCGGCGGCAGCCGCGGCATCGGCGCGGCGATCTCGAAGGCGCTGGAGGCCGAGGGCTGCAGCGTCGCGGCCACCTATGGCGGCAACGACGAGGCCGCGGCCAAGTTCAGCGAGGAGACCGGCATCAAGACCTACAAGTGGTCGGTCGCCGATTACGAGGCCTGCAAGACCGGCATCGCCCAGGTCGAGGCCGATCTCGGCCCCGTCGACATCCTGGTCAACAACGCCGGCATCACCCGCGACGCCCCCTTTCACCGCATGACGCCCGAGCAGTGGAACGAGGTGATCCAGACCAACCTGACCGGCGTCTTCAACATGACCCACCCGGTCTGGCCCGGGATGCGCGAGCGCAAGTTCGGCCGCATCATCACGATCAGCTCGGTCAACGGCCAGAAGGGCCAGTTCGCGCAGGCCAACTACTCGGCGTCAAAGGCCGGCGACATCGGCTTCAGCCGCGCGCTGGCGCAGGAGGGCGCGCGCAACAACATCACCGTCAACGTCGTCGCCCCCGGCTACATCGCGACCGACATGGTGATGGCGGTGCCCGAGAAGGTGCGCGAGAGCATCATCGCCCAGATCCCCGTCGGCCGGCTCGGCGAGGCGGACGAGATCGCGCGCTGTGTCGTGTTCCTCGCCTCGGACCAGGCCGGCTTCATCTCCGGCTCGACCATCTCGGCCAACGGCGCGCAGTTCTTCAGCTGAGCCCGCGCCACCGGCGGCGTGCTTTCGGTCAGGGTGCCACCGGCGCCGGGGTTCTCCCGGCGCCGTGTCAGGCGGGTCAGCCGCGGGCAACCGCCGGGCGGCGCGCCGCGCGGAACGTCTCGAGGATGCGCCGGGCGGCGGCGGCAAACAGCGCGGCCGCCGCCTGCGAGCGCAGGTCGCGCGCCCGTTCGGCATGGCGGCGGCGGTCGGCGGCGGTCATCCCGCGGGTCACGATCGTCCGGGTCATGTCAGTTTCCTTTCACTGAGTACCAGCCCATCGCCGGCACACCCGGAACTTGTGCGTTGTCTCGCCTGACCACAAACGAGTAATCTCCCGCTCTCACACAAGGGGATTTGAACCGTGCATGGCCGCCTGCCACCGCTGACAAGCCTGCGCGCCTTCGAGGCGGCGGCCCGCCACATGTCCTTCGCCAAGGCGGCCGAAGAGCTGCACGTGACGCCGGCGGCGCTCAGCTACCAGATCCGGGTGCTGGAGGAGCATCTCGCCACGCCCGTCTTCGTCCGCCTCAACCGCGCGGTCCGGCTGACTGAAGCGGGCGAGGCGCTGGCCCCCCGCGCCGCCCAGGCCTTCACCACGCTGGCCGAGGGGGTGCGCGCGGTGGCCCGGCTCTCGGACAGCTCGCTGACCGTCACCGCCGGGCCCGCCTTCACCGCGAAATGGCTGGCGCCGCGCTTCTTCCGCTTCGCCTCGGCCCACCCGGATGTCGAGCTTCGCTTTGTCGCCTCTCTGCGGGTCATGGATTTCGACCGCGACGGCATCGACGCGGCGATCCGCTTCGGCACCGGCGAGGCGCCCGGGCATCTGAACGAGGTGCTGATCGACGAGTTCGTGCTGCCCGTCGCCGCGCCCGAGATCGCGCGGACCCTGACCGACGCCGAGGCGATCGCCCGCGCGCCGCTCTTCCACGACGACAGCGTGGCGCATTTCCTGCCCCAGGTCGGCTGGCCCGCCTGGTTCCGTGCCGCGGGCCTCGGCGAGCGGCCCGAGGCGACGCGCGGGCCCCGCTTCTCCAACGCCGACCACGCGATCGACGGCGCGGTCGAGGGCGGCGGCGTGGCGCTGGCGCGCGGCTCGCTGGCCGAGCGCGACCTCGCCGCCGGCCGTCTGGTCGCGCTGATGCCGCTCGGCCTCTGGGTGGGCGGACAGTACCGATTCGTCGCCAAGCGCGGCGCCGAGCGCGAGCCGCGCATCGCCACCTTCCTCGCCTGGATCCGCGAGGAGACCGCCTCGACCCGCGCGCTCGGCGAGAGCCTCGATCTCCGCGTGATCGGGGCCGACGCAACGCCGAGTTGACCGCGGAACGTTTCCGCAGCCGTTCCGTGCTCTTATCTTGCATGGTCGAAACACAGGCAGCGCGGAAGGGGGCCCCATGCAGATCGGCATCATCCAGGCAGGCAAGGTGGCGGACGCACTGGCCGAGCGCTGGAGCGACTACCCCCCGCTCTACGAGGACATGTTCGGGGGCGCAGCGCCGGAGTTCCGCTACCGCTACTACATGACGCTCGAGGGTGAACTGCCCGCCGCGCCGACCGAGTGCGACGCCTGGCTGGTGACCGGCTCGCGCCACGGCGTCTACGACCCGCTGCCCTGGATCGAGCCGCTGAAGGACTTCCTGCGCGCAACCCGCGCGGCGGGGCGGCCCATCATCGGCATCTGCTTCGGCCACCAGGTCGTCGCCGAGGCCTTCGGCGGACGCGCGACCAAGTTCGACGGCGGCTGGGGCCTCGGCCGGCAGGACTATGCCGTTGCGGCGCGCCCCGGCTGGATGGCCGACGCGCCGGCGTCGCTAGGCCTGTACGCGGTGCACCAGGACCAGGTCGTCGCCCTGCCCGAGGACGCCACGCTGCTCGCCACCAACGAGCACTGCGCCCACGCCATGGTCGCCTACGGCGATGCCGAGACGCCCGATGCCGTGACCGTCCAGCCGCACCCGGAGTTCGAGGCGGCCTTTGTCGCCGATCTCGCGCGGCTCATCGGCGACGACAACCGTGCGCCCGGGACCGTGGTCGACCAGGCGCTGGCCTCGCTGGAGGGGGGCGACGACAACGCGATCGTCGCCGGGCTCCTCGCCGCCTATCTCCGCCGCATTGCCGAGGTCAGGCGCGCCGCCTGATCACGGGCCCTGCCGACCCTCCCGGCGCGCGCGCTAGCTGGGCGAAATCCGCTTGATCTCGTCCTTCAGCTGGAGTTTCTGGCGCTTCATCTGCGCGATCGTCAGGGCGTCCGTCGCCGGGTGTCGCTGTTCACTCTCGATCTGGCGCGACAGCGCCTCGTGCTTCATCTGCAGTTGGCTGAGACGGGCATCCAGGCTCATCGGGGACCTCCCTGCTGCACAAGTGACATGGGCAGTACATCAGGGCGTGACGCCACTGTCACGGATTCGTCTAAGACCTTCAGCCGCGAAACAACGGCGTACATCAGCCCGCGCTGAAACCCGTCAACCGCGGGGAATGATGCAGCGCGAAGGCGCAACCGCCGGTCGGCGCGTCATCGGCTCACCCCCGCGACTCACCCCCGCGACTCACTCCGATGACTCACTCCCTCGGCAGCGCCCGCTCGACCAGCCCCGACCAGAGCGCCACGCCCGCCGGCAGGGCCGCATCGTTGAAGTCGTAGCCCGGGTGGTGGAGCGTCTCGGTCGCGCCGTTGCCGATCAGCAGGTAGCAGCCCGGCACCTTGTTCGCCATGAACGAGAAGTCCTCGCCCACCATCGCCGGCGGATGGCCGCGCGTGACCACCGCATCGCCCAGGATGTCGCGCGCCGCCGCCTCGGCGAAATCCGTCTCAGCGCGGTCGTTGACGGTGGCGGGATAGGGGTTCTTGCCCCGCTCGATCGCGATCTCGACGCCATAGGCCGCGCCGATCCCGGCCGCGATCCGGTCCATCGCCCCCTCGATCAGCGCCTGCACGCCGTCGTCGAAGCTGCGCGTCGTGCCGGTCAGCCGCGCCTCGTCGGGGATCACGTTATGCGCAAAGCCCGCATGGAACTCGGTGATCGACAGCACGGCCGGCTGCTGCGGATCGACGGTGCGGCTCACCACGGTCTGCATCGCCTGCACCAGCGCCGAGGCCGCCACGATCGGATCGGCGGCGAAATGGGGAAAGGCCGCATGCCCGCCGCGACCGCGCACGGTGATCGTGAACTCGCCCGCCGAGGCGAAGATCGGCCCGTCCGCCAGCGCCACGTGGCCCGCCGCCAGCCCCGGCCAGTTGTGCATGCCGAAGACGCGGGCCGGGGGGAAGCGCTCGAAGAGCCCGTCCTCGATCATCGCCTTGGCGCCCGCGCCGCCCTCCTCGGCCGGCTGGAAGCAGAAATAGACCGTGCCCGCGAAGGCCCGCGTCTCGGCCAGCCGCTTGGCCGCGCCCAGCAGCATCGTGGTGTGCCCGTCATGGCCGCAGGCATGCATGACGCCTGGATTGGTCGAGGCATGCGCCGCGCCCGTCGCCTCGGTGATCGGCAGCGCGTCCATGTCGGCGCGGATCATCAGCGCCTGCCCGCCCGGCCCCCCGGCGCCGTGCAGGACGCCGACCACGCCCGTGCCGCCGATCCCGGTCTCGACCGCGTCCAGCCCGAAGGCACGCAGCCGCTCGGCCACCACGCGCGCGGTCCGCTCCTCCTGGTAGCCAAGCTCGGGGTGGCGGTGGAAATCGCGCCGCCACTCGGTCAGCTCGCCCGCCATCGCGGCGATCGCGTTGGCAACCGGCACGGCCGGGGCAACCGGCACGGCCGGGGCGGCCGGCACGGCCGGCGCGGCGGGAGTCTCGGGACTGGTCATGCGCTCTCCGGCGGTTGGGGGTCGGGGCAGCCCGGCGCGCGGGCATCGTCACTATCGGACAGCGCCATCGCGGCGTCGAGCGCGAGGCCCCCGGCGATCACGGCGCGGGCACGGGCGGTCAGGTGTTCGACATCGCCGGGATGGCCGGAACCACGGTGCAGGACCAGCGGCGCCTTGAGCGTCAGGGGCGTGCGGACCTGCGTGCGCGCGGTGACGATCACGCGCCCCGCCGCCCGCCCCGCGCGCGCCGCCAGCGGCCGCACGCGGATCGCGCCGCAGGGACCGCTGAGCGTCGCCAGGATCGTGTCCAGCCGCTCGGCCCGGTGGATGATCGCCACATGGCCGCGCGGACGGGTGCGCGCGACGGCGGCGGCGATCCAGGTGGCCAGCGGCGCGTCGCCCTCCTCATGGGCCAGCGTCCGCGCCCGCGTCCCGCTCTCGACGCCGTGGTCGTACCAGGGCGGGTTCAGGATCACGTGATCGAAGCGCCGGGCGCGCAGCGCCGCCGGCATC
>JBCBPG010000034.1:0-13644 GCA_039820865.1 Pseudomonadota bacterium | reverse complement strand
CCGTCGCGCGCTCACCGGACGCGACCGGGGCCCGGAGATGGCCGCCCTGCTGCCGCTTCTCCAGCATGTCCCCGACCCCACCGACATCGCCAGCCCCGGCGCAGCCTGAGCCTCGCGAGGGGGCCCGCCATGGTGCATGCCAGGGTTCGTTGCCAGGGTTCGTGCCCGAGTTCATCGCAGACGGGCCTGCCAGGGTACGGCCTTGCCAAGCGCGCGTGGATCAGGCAAAGCCGACGCCATGAGCACCGCGACCCGCATCGCCCGGATCTGCATTACGCGCTGACATCGTCGGCGGCGCGCTCCTGTACACCTCCCATGTCCCGACCGCGCCGCCCGGCAGCAGGCCCGCATGCGTCCGCGCGGAGGAGAACGAGATGACCACCGTCGAGCTTCACGACACCCGCAGCAGGGGGCGCAAGCCCGTCGTGCCGGCCATGGTCGAGGGCCGTGCGCATATCGGCCTCTATGTCTGCGGGCCGACCGTCTACGACCGCGCCCATATCGGCAACGCGCGCCCGGCGGTGGTGTTCGACGTGCTGAACCGGCTGCTGCGCCACGTCCACGGCGCCGACGCGGTCACCTATGTCCGCAACATCACCGATGTCGAGGACAAGATCATCGCCCGCGCGAACGAGAGCGGGCGCCCGATCGAGGCCATCACCACCGAGACCACCCAGTGGTATCTCGACGACATGGCCGCCCTCGCCGTGCGCGAACCCGACCACGCCCCCCGCGCGACCGACTATGTCAACGCGCCCGACCAGCCGGCCGACATGGTCCGCCTGATCACCACGCTGGTCAACATGGGCCACGCCTATGCCGCCGAGGGCCACGTGCTCTTCAAGGTCGACAGCTGGGCGCCCTATGGCGGCCTCTCGCACCGCTCGGTCGACGACATGGTCGCCGGCGCCCGCGTCGATGTCGCGCCCTACAAGCAGGGGCCGATGGACTTCGTCCTCTGGAAACCCTCGACGCCCGACCAGCCCGGCTGGGACAGCCCCTGGGGCCGCGGCCGGCCGGGCTGGCACATCGAATGCTCGGCCATGGCGCTGGCGCTGCTCGGGCAGAGCTTCCAGATCCACGGCGGCGGCATCGACCTCGCCTTTCCCCATCACGAGAACGAGCGTGCCCAGTCCTGCTGCGCCCTCGGCCTCGACCCGACCCGGGGCGAGGACATGGCCGAGATCTGGATGCACAACGGCTACCTGATGGTCGAGGGCGAGAAGATGTCGAAATCCCTCGGCAACTTCATCACGGTAAAGGATCTGCGCGACCGCGGCGTGCCGGGGGAGGTGATCCGCTACGTGCTGATGTCGGCCCATTACCGCAGCCCGCTCGACTGGACCGAAAAGCGGGCCGAGGACGCCGCGCGCGTGCTCAACCGCTGGCGCCGCGCGCTGGACGAGGTGGCCGGGGTCGAGGACACCGCGCCGGATCCCCGCCTCGTCGCGGCGCTGGCCGACGACCTCAACACCTGGGAGGCGATGCAGGCGCTCGACCGCGACGCCAAGCGTGTCCTCGACCCCGCGGATGCCGGCGCGCATGCCGAGGCCTCCGCCCGCTTCCTCGCCGGCCTCGACCTCCTCGGCTTCGCCGGGCTCGAGAGCGCCGCGACCCGCGAGGCCGCCGCCAGGGACAGCGTCGCCGGCGACATCGCGACCCGAATCGAAGCCCTGCTCGCCGCCCGCGTCGCCGCGCGCAAGGCCAAGGATTTCGCCCGCGCCGACAGCATCCGCGACGGCCTCGCCGCCGCCGGCGTCATCGTCAAGGACAGCCGCGACGGCTCCGAATGGTCCCTCGGCCCCGGTTTCGACGCCGCCCGCATCGCCGCCCTCGAGACCACGGCATGACCAGCGACACCCAGGCACCCACCCCGCCGCTCGCGCCCTCCTCTCCCCCCGGGGAGAGGGGCCGGGGGAGAGGGCCCGGGGGACAGGGCCACGACGCCGGGCCCCCCGATCCGGAGACAACGCCATGACCGCCGACATCCAGGCACCCACCCCGCCGCTCGCGCCCCCCTCCCCCCGTGGGGGAGGGGCCGGGGGAGAGGGGCCGGCCCGCGAGCGCCTCTGGCTCTTCGACACGACGCTCCGCGACGGCCAGCAGACCCAGGGCGTCGACTTCTCGGCCGCCGACAAGCGCCGCATCGCCGCCGCGCTCGACGCGCTCGGCATCGACCATGTCGAGGGCGGCTGGCCCGGCGCCAACCCCACCGACAGCGAGTTCTTCGCCAACCCGCCGACGCTCGCGACCGCGCGCCTCACCGCCTTCGGCATGACCAAGCGCGCCGGCCGCTCGGCCTCCAACGACCCGACGCTCGCGGCCGTGACGGGCGCCGACACGACCCATGTGTGCCTCGTCGGCAAGACGCACGACTTCCACGTCGAACGCGCGCTCGGCATCACGCTCGACGAGAACCTCGACGCCATCCGCGACAGCATGGCCCATCTCGTCGCCCTCGGCCGCGAGCCGCTGTTCGATGCCGAGCACTTCTTCGACGGCTACGCCGCCAACGCACCCTACGCGCTGGCCTGCCTCGACGCCGCGCTCGAGGGCGGCGCGGCCTGGGTCGTCCTCTGCGACACCAATGGCGGCACGCTGCCCGGCCGCATCGCCGAGGTCACCGCCGTGGTCGCCGCCCGCGCAGGCAAGGACCGCACCGGCATCCACACCCATAACGACATGGAGACCGCCGTCGCCGGCGCCCTCGCCGCCGTCGACGCCGGCGCGCGCCAGGTCCAGGGCACGATCAACGGCCTCGGCGAGCGCTGCGGCAACGCCAACCTCTGCTCGCTGATCCCGACGCTCCTGCTGAAACCCGCCTTCGCCGAGCGCTTCGTCACCGGCGTCGCGACCGCGCGGCTGGCCGATCTCCGCCGCGTCTCGGCGCTGGTCGACGAGTGCCTCAACCGCACGCCCGACCGCCACGCGCCCTACATCGGCTCGGCCGCCTTCACCCACAAGGCCGGGCTCCATGCCTCGGCCATCGTCAAGGATCCGACGACCTACGAGCATGTCGACCCCGAGGCCGTCGGCAACCGCCGCGTCATCCCGATGTCGAACCAGGCGGGCCGCGCGAACCTCGTGCGCCGCCTGACCGAGGCGGGCCTCGCGGTCGATCCCAAGGACGCGCGCCTCGGCCCGCTCCTCGACACGGTCAAGGAGCGCGAGGACCTCGGCTATGCCTATGACAGCGCCGCCGCCAGCTTCGAGCTGCTGGCGCGGCGCGAGCTCGGCCAGCTGCCCGAGTTCTTCACCGTCGATCGCTACCGCGTCACCGTCGAGCGGCGCTTCAACGCCATCGGCCAGCGCGTGACGGTCTCCGAGGCCGTGGTCGCCGTGCAGATCGGCGGCCAGCGCACCGTCTCGGTCGCCGAGAGCATCGACCCCGAGACGCACCAGGACCAGGGCCCCGTCAACGCGCTCTCGCTGGCGCTGGCCAAGGATCTCGGTCCCTACCAGGCCCATGTCGCCGAGATGCGGCTGGTCGACTTCCGCGTGCGCATCATCGGCGCGGGGACCGAGGCGGTGACCCGCGTCGTGCTCGACGCCACCGACGCGAGCGGCGACATCTGGTCGACCGTCGGCGTCTCGGCCAACATCGTCGACGCCTCCTTCCAGGCGCTCGAGGAATCGATCATCACCTGCCTGATGCGGGCCCGGGCAGCCGCCACGCCCGCCGCAGGCGCGGCCGCGACCGCGGCGCCGGGCTGAGCACGATGGCCGAGCCGCCGCTCAGCCCCGCGGCGGCGCTGGTCCGCCGCCTCGACCCGGTGCAGTTCCGCGCCGCCCTCTTCGCGCCCGAGCCCGCGCGCGAGCGGCTGATGGTGCTGGCCGCCTTCGACATCGAGCTCTCGCGCGCCGTCGCCCGTGCCCCGGGGCGCGAGGAGGGCCCGCTGCTGGCCGCCATGCGCCTCCAGTTCTGGCGCGACCGGGTCGAGGAGGCCGGCAGCGACACGACCCCGGCCGCGGACCACGAGGTCGCGGGGCCGCTGCATGCCCTCCTGAGCGGCCCGCTGGCGCCCGACCGCGAGGCGGCGCTGTCGCTGGTCGATGCGCGCCATGCCGAGCTGGAGGCACCCCTGGACCGTGCCGCCTGGGAGGCCTGGGCGCGGGCGCGGTTCGAGGCCTGGCACCGCCTGGCGCTCCGCGCGCTGGATCTCCTCGACCCGGAGGCGGCGCTGGCCGCCGGGCGCCTCGCTGCCGCCAGCTTCGCCCTGCGCCACGCCCGCGCCATGGCGCGCGAGGGCGCGACGCTCATCCCCGATCTCGACGAGGACGCCCGCGCGGCGCTGGCCGCCGGGCGCCCGAGCGAGGGGGCAGGGCGCGCCATCGCCACCCTGGCCGCCATCGGCCGCGAGGCCGCGACCGCCCTCCACGCCCGGCGCCCCGCCCTCGGCCGTGCCGCGACACCGGCCATGCTGCCGCTCGGCCGCGACCGCCGCGTCATCGCCGCCGCCGAAGCCGGCGCCACGCCCGACCACCTCGCCGCCATCCCGGCCCCCGGCGCACTCCCCCAGCTCTGGACCGCCCTCAGCGGCCGCTGGTGACCCGGCCCTCGCCCCCTCCCGCGTCAGGTTAGGGCCAAGGGCGTGAACATTCCGCGAACCTCTGGATGCCCTGGCACGGGGGCGCGGGCGTGAGGCGCGCCGGAACGGGTCGGCCCGAACCGGGTGACGACCGTCGGGATGGTGACGCCCCGGGGCCTGTCGGGGGCCTGTCGTGGGCTCGTTCGGGGGCCTGCCAGGGGCCTACCGGGGGCGCAGATTCCCGCCGAGATGCGCTTCCCGCGACACATCACCGGATGTCTATTGATCGATGTCATGGCGGAAAACGCCTGCAACGCGCTGTTTATGCTCGGAATTTCAGTCCGTCACTGGTGGGGACAGTCCGGGCTGGAAAGCTGGCGCCACTGCCGGATGGCAGTCGGGCACAGTCCGGCACGGAACCGGCCGGTCGCAACGCCGATGGTGACGGGTCAGTCGGGGACGGACTTGAAGCGGCTGCCGCCCTGCTGGGCGCCGGTGAAGCGGCCGGAGCGGACCTCGCCCGTGGCGCGCGCGCCGTCACCCTTGCCCGGACGGCGAACGACGCGCTGGCCCACGGAGGGGGGCGCGAGGTCGAAGCCCTCGAACCAGTCGATCGCCATCGGCAGCCACTGGCCGGGATAGCTGTGCCCGCCGCCATGGACCCAGTACTCGACCGCTGCGCCCGGGCGACAGCCGCTCCAGGTGGTCCGGCGAAAGCCGCGATGCTCGTCGACCCGCGCCTCTGCGCGGCCGCGGCAGCCGTTGCTCGCCGCCAGAACGGCCAGCGCGTCCAGCGGGTTGGCAGCGGTCACGCCGCGACCGCGGCGCACCCGCTCGGCCTCGAAGGGCACCACGCTGTCGAAGCGGCCATGGGCGTGGAGCAGGCGCACCGGGCTGTCGCAGCGCGCCGGCGTCTGGCCGCCATAGCTGCCCGCATGGACCGCGTAGGCGGTGGCGATGCGGCTCTGATGGCAGGCCATCTCCCAGATCAGGAAGCCGCCATCCGACTGGCCGGCGATCAGCACCCGCCGGCGGTCGATGCGAAAGCGTGTCTCGGCATGGTCCAGCACGGCGCGCAGAAAGGCGATGTCGTCGCGGGGATGCTCGTTGCGCCGGGCCGCGCGGGACCAGCCGGTGTCGGTGATACCGCCGACATAGTTCACAACGGCCAGCGCCTCGGGCACGATCAGGACATAGCCGCGCCCGGTGACCGAGCGGCGGAAGTACTCGGAGCGGTACATCATGTCCGCGCGGCCGAGCGAGCCGTAGAGGTAGACGAGGGCGGGGAACGGCCCCTCGCCCTTCGGCTTCCAGGCGCGATACTCGCCGTTGGAGACCTTGCAGGGCGCGTCGAAACCGGAGAAATCGCAGGGGTTTACGCCCTCACGCTCAGCCGCGTGGAGCGCGCCGGCGAAGACCGAGACCAGGATGGCCGCGATCACGGCCACGACGGCCCAGAACGCCTGCTGGCGCGGGTTGCGGCGTCTGCCGGGGCGCAGGCTGCGGACCATGGGCGACACTCCCCTTCAACTGGGAACACGCCTAGCGCGGGATGGTGGCGCCGATGGGGCCGGAGCGCGCCCGAAAGGCGGCGCTCAGCGCTTGCGCATCAGGTAGACCGTGCTGGCGAGGCCGATGCCGGGCAGGTGCTCGCCCCGTTCGCGCACCAGCAGGTCGCTGTGGCCACAGTCGGTCAGCTCCATGATGCGCCCGGCGAGGCGGCCGTCGGCGGCATGCTTGTCGTTGATCGAAAAGACAAAACAGCCGCCGGGGCCGACCAGGTCGAGCACGTCGTCGATGATCGTCACCGGCATCAGGTCGGGCGTGAGCACGCCGACGGCGGCGGCGTTGGCATAGGCGCCGGGCGCGAAGGGCAGGGGCCGGGACAGGTCGATCTCGCCGAGATTGCGGTAGACGCCCTTGGCGCGGGCCTTCTCGAGCATCCCGGGCGAGAGGTCGAAACCGTCGAGGGTGGAAAAGCCCACCGCCGACAGCGCCTCGCCCGAGAGGCCGGTGCCGCAGCCGAGATCGACGACGGCGCCCAGCGGGTCGGTGGCATGCTCGGCCAGCGCGGCGGCACAGCGGCGCGGCGTCGCATAGGCGTTGGCCGCGACCTCATCGTCGTAACCGCCTGACCATCCGTCATAAAACGCGCGCGCGGCCTCGGGCGTGTCGAGGCCGTAGACGCTGTCGAGGCCGCCCTTCCTGTCGTCCCGGGTCATGCGGTCCCCGCCATCGCCGTCTCGACCGGGACGGTCGCCGCATACCAGCCGTCGATCGCCGCCAGCGCCCGCGCGCACATCGCCCCGGCACGGGCCTGCTTGCGCGCCGCCCGCCCGCCCTTGGCCCGGCCCTCGCCCTCGGGCAGCGGCGGGAACAGGCCGAAATTGACGTTCATCGGCTGGAAGGTCTCCGCCTCGGCACCGCCGGTCACATGGGCCAGCAGCGCGCCCATCGCGGTCTCGGCCGGCGGGACCGAGAGGGGGCGGCCCAGACGCTCCCAGGCGGCGAAGCGGCCGGCGAGCATGCCCGTGGCCCCGCTCTCGACATAGCCCTCGACGCCCGTCACCTGGCCGGCAAAGCGAAGGCGCGGCATGGCGCTCAGTCGAAGAAACCCGTCCAGCAGCCGGGGGCTGTTGAGAAACGTGTTCCGGTGGATGCCGCCGAGACGGGCAAAGCGCGCCTCCTGCAGCCCCGGGATCAGGCGCAACACGTCGGCCTGCGCGCCATAGGTCATCTTGGTCTGGAAACCGACCAGGTTGTAGAGCGTGCCGAGCCGGTTCTCGCGGCGGAGCTGGACGATGGCATGGGGCTTGACGGTCGGGTTGTGGGGGTTGGTGAGGCCCACGGGTTTGAGCGGTCCATGGCGCAGCGTCTCGCGCCCCCGCTCGGCCATCACCTCGACCGGCAGGCAGCCCTCGAAATAGGGCGTGTCACGCTCCCAGTCCTTGAAGGCGGTCTTGGGCGCGGCGAGCAGCGCGTCGATAAAGGCTTCATATTCAAGGCGGTCGAGCGGACAGTTGAGGTAGGCGGTGCGCTCCTCCTCGGTCTCGCCCTTGTCATAGCGCGACTGGAACCAGGCCCGGGAGAGATCGACGCTGTCGGCATGGACGATGGGGGCGATGGCGTCGAAGAAGGCGAGGCTCTCCTCGCCCGTCAGCGCGCGGATCGCCTCGGCCAGCGCGGGCGAGGTCAGCGGGCCGGTCGCGACGATCACGCTGTCCCAGTCCGCGGGCGGCAGGCCCGCGACCTCGCCGCGCGCGATGGTCACCAGCGGATGCGCCTCGAGCCGGCGCGTGACCTCGGCCGAGAAGACGTCGCGGTCGACCGCCAGCGCCCCGCCGGCCGCCAGGCGCGCAGGCTCGGCCGCGGCCATCATCACCGAGCCGCCGCGCCGCATCTCCTCGTGCAGGAGGCCGACGGCATTGGCCGTGTGGTCGTCCGAGCGGAAGGAATTGGAGCAGACGAGCTCGGCCAGCCCGTCGGTCTGGTGGGCATGGGTGCGCACCTCGGGCCGCATCTCGTGCAGCACCACCGGCACGCCGAGCGCCGCGGCGGCCCAGGCCGCCTCGCACCCTGCCATGCCGCCGCCAATGACGTGGATTGGTTGCATTCTTCGATGTTTAGCGGGCAAGGCGGGACGACGCAACGCGTGCCCGACCGGTCCTGCCGTCGCATCGCGGCCGTCCTGCCTAGTCGACGACGGTGAAGCGGCTGCGGGCCATCTCGATCCGGGCCGGCTGGCTGGGGTCGACCTCGCTCCAGTCGCGGTCGGTCCGGATGCAGCGGGCGCTGCCGACGGGGCGTCTGTCGCGCTCGTACCGGCCGACGGCGAAGAAGGAGATGTCGTTGGCCAGGATCTGGTCGCCGCCGAGGAGGTAGGCCGACTGCACGGCGCGGCTGTCGAAATCCTCGCGACGGCTGCCCGTGCCGCCCGAATGCGCGCGGGCGCCGCAGATCGCGACCTTGCCTTCGTCGCGAAACACGAAATAGGCAAAGGTGATCTGCTCGCCGCTCTGCCAGTTCAACACGAACAGGCCGAAGCCGTCGTCGACGGGGCGGCTCGGGATATCCTCGGCGCTGAACGTGGCGCAGGCGCCGAGCGTCAGGGCCGTGAGGAGACAGGCGGCGGTCCTGGGGCCCGGAACGGGGCTGCGACCACGGGGCAAACGGGCTGGAAACGACATGCTGGAAACCTGCGCCTCGGACTGGCGCGAGGCTACAGGCAGGGTGTCGTTCGGGCAAGGCAGGCGGGGTCGCGGCGATGCGACCGGCCGGATCCCGATGGCGGTCTCCGCCGGGAGACGCGATGCACCCGGCGGTCGCCATGTCTCGGGCGCGGCGACCGGGCGTCGCCGCGACGGGGTCAGGCGGTCAGGTGGAAGAACATGCCGACCATGACCGCGGCCGCCGTGCCCCAGAACACGAGGTAGCAGCCCGCCAGCGCCAGCCGGGTCGGCGTGTCCTGCATCGCGACCTTCACCTCGGCGCTCGACTGCGCGACGGTCTCGACATCGCCGCGGATCAGGGCGAGGAGAGGCGTGCGCCGCGCGTTGTGCGCGGCCGCCGCGGCGTGGCCTGCGGCGATCCAGTCGGTGTTGGCCTTGCGCCGGCCCCGCGACTTGGGCTTCTCGGCGATGGTGTCGATCATCGTCTCGGTGCCGGTCTCGATGTTCATCTGATCCCCTTGGTCGGTTGCAGAACGAAAGTTCCAGCGCGAAATGGCCCAAGGTCCTGCGGTATCAAGCGGGGGTGGCGAGATAGCGCGGTGGCGGGCAGTCGGTATGCACCGGCGCCGGATGACGCTGCGCCCCGGGCGGGCTACACTCGGGCAGTTCGGAGGAGAGCCATGGACAGCGACAGCCCCGCCACCCCGGTCCCCACCCTCGCGCGCCCCGAGCGGTCGTCGCGCGATCTCTCGAACCGCGCCGAGCGCCACCCGGAGAAGGCGCACCGGGCCTCGAACGCGAGCCCCGCCAAGCCGCGCTGGATCCGCGTGAAGGCGCCGACGAGCGACGGCTATCGCCTGACGCGCGAGGTGATCCGCGAACACAAGCTGGTCACCGTCTGCGAGGAGGCGGGATGCCCCAACGTGGGCGAGTGCTGGGCGCAGGGCCATGCCACGATGATGGTGATGGGCGAGGTCTGCACGCGCGGCTGCACCTTCTGCAACGTGGCGACCGGCAGGCCGGATGCGCTGGACACCTTCGAGCCGGTGCGCGTCGCCGACGCGGTCGAGAAGCTGGGGCTGAAGCACGTCGTCATCACCTCGGTCGACCGCGACGACCTCGAGGACGGGGGGGCGGCGCATATCGCGCAGACGATCCGCGCGGTGCGCCGGCGCAATCCCGACACGACGATCGAGGTGCTGACGCCGGACTTCCTGCGCTGTCCCGACAGCGCGCTGGCCGAGGTGGTCGAGGCGCGCCCGGATGTCTTCAACCACAATCTCGAGACCGTCCCGGCGCTCTATACCGAGGTGCGTCCGGGGGCGCGCTACTTCCATTCGCTGCGGTTGTTGCAGCGCGTGAAGGAGCTGGACCCGTCGATGTTCACCAAGTCCGGCCTGATGGTGGGCCTCGGCGAGACCGCGCCGATGGTCCTGCAGGTCATGGACGACATGCGCGCGGCCGATATCGATTTCCTCACGATCGGGCAGTATCTGCAGCCGACGCCCAAGCATCACGCGGTGGCCGACTACGTGACGCCCGAGGCCTTCGCCGAGTATGAGCGGCTCGCCTATGCCAAGGGGTTCCTGATGGTCTCGGCCACGCCGCTCACGCGGTCGAGCTACCATGCCGGCGACGATTTCGCCCGGCTGCGGACGGCGCGCCAGGCGCGGCTCTCCTGACGCGAGCGGGGGCCTGCGGCGCCACGGGCGCCTCCGGCGCGAGACGCGGCCGGCAGGCTGGCGGCGCCCGTCACCCGGGGTGCCCTTGCCTAACTGTCGGCAAAGCTTGAATAGAGGCCGATGCCGACTCACGCCGAACAACGGGTCCTGCCCTATACCGCCGAGCAACTGTACGATCTCGTGGCCGGGATCGACCAGTACCCGAAGTTCCTGCCGTGGTGCCAGGCCTGCCGGGTGCGCAGCCGCCGGACGCTCGATGACGGGCGCGAGCAGATCGACGCCGACCTGGTGATCAGCTTCAAGGTCTTCCGCGAGCGCTTTGGCAGCCGGGTCACGCTGGACCCGGAAAGGCGGGTGATCGACGTCGAGTATCTCGACGGGCCGTTCCGGTACCTGAACAACCACTGGGAGTTCATCGATCGCGCCGACGGCCGGGCCGATGTCGACTTCTATGTCGACTTCGAGTTCAAGAGCCGGACGCTGCAGTCGGTGGTGGGTCTCGTCTTCAACGAGGCGATGCAGCGCATCGTCCGTGCCTTCGAGGACCGCGCCGCGGTCGTCTACGGCGCGCCCGAAGAAGCAAGCCTCGCCGCCCCGCACTGACACCCCCGGGGGAGGGGTGCGGGCCTCTCAGGGGGCGAGCCAGCGGCCCTGCCAGCCATCGGTGCCGAGGTCGAAGCGGGCGCGGCGGTGGCCCTCGCCGCGCAGGTGCAGCCAGTCGAGGCGCATGGCGGTGACGGGCACCACGGCGAAGACGTCGCGGCCGTCGGCCTCGGCCAGACCGTCGCCCTGGGCGGGCGTGTCGATCGGGCGGCCGGGCGCGAGGGGGACGCGGTAGATCCGCCGGCCATGGGGCGAGAGGCGGGCCCATTCCTCGTCGGTCAGCGGATCGTCGGCCAGCACCCGCGCCTGGCCCCAGACGCGGACCTGCAGCCGGGCGCGGGGGTCCCAGAAGAGGAGCGAGACGCGGCCGTCGGCCTCGATCTCGCCGGCCTTGGTCGAGCGTCGGTCGGTATGCACCACGAGACGGCGCTGCAGGGCGTCGACCCGGCGCAGGACGACCGAGCGCGTCTCGGGCCAGCCCTGCGCGCCGAGCGTGCCGAGCGTGACGGTGTTGAAGGCCGCGCGCTTGTCGGACGCGCCGCGGGCAAGACGGGTCCACGCGGCCTCGATCACGGCATCGAGGTCATCCTCGGGGAGCGCCGGGGGCGTGCGGGTCGCGCTCATGGCCGGGCGCCTTCGGCGGGCGGGCGCGGGGCGCCTGCGGGGCCAGCCCCCGCGGCGCGGGGGCCGGCGCCTTCGGCGTGAGGCGGGGCGTGACGGTAGCGGGGCCGGGGGCGGGGCCGGGGGCGGGGCAGGGGACGGCTCACTGGCGGCGCCCCATCTCGAGCAGGCCTTCGAGGGCCAGCTCGACGGTGGCGGCGCGCACGGCGCCGCGGCCGATGGGGCCGAACTCGACGCGCTGGTGTTCGAGATCGCCGTGCTGCGAGGCCCAGGCGAAGTGGACGAGGCCCTCGGGCTTGGCAGGCGTGCCGCCGCCCGGACCCGCGATGCCGGTGACGGCGACGGTGATGTCGGCGCGCGAGCGGGTCAGCGCGCCCTTGGCCATGGCGCGGGCGACCGGTTCCGAGACGGCGCCGTGCTGGGCGATCAGCGCCGCCGGGACGCCCAGCATCTCGGTCTTGGCCTCGTTGGCGTAGGCGACGTAGCCGCGCTCGACCATCGCGGAGGAGCCCGGGATGTCGGTCATGCAGGCGGCGATCAGCCCGCCGGTACAGCTCTCGGCCGTGGCGACCATCAGCTGGCGCCGCTTGCAGAGCGCCAGCAGGTCGACGGCGAGGCGTTCGAGGCGGTCAGAACCATCCATGGGCGATCCCCGCGGCGAGGGTGGCGGCAAGGGCGGTGAGCGCGCCCGCGACGAGGTCGTCGAGCATGACGCCGCTGGCGCCGGGCGCGCGCTCGGCCGTCGAGACGGGCGGCGGCTTGAGGATGTCGAGCGCGCGGAAGAGCGCGAAGCCGAGCACCCAGCCGGGCCAGGGGAACAGCCAGGCAGACGCGCCCGCCATGGTGAGGCCGATCGAGAGCGGCCAGAGGGCGAGCATCATGCCCGCAACCTCGTCGATCACCACGTCCGAGGGGTCGGCATCGGGCGTGGCGCGGGCGGCCAGCAGGCGGTCGGTCGCCCACCAGCCGAGCGCCGTGACGGCAAGGGTCGCCGCGACCGTGAGCGCTGCGCCGCCGAGGCCGTGCAGCAGCCAGAAGGCGGGGATGGTGAGCGCCGAGGCGACGGTGCCCGAGGCGGGCAGGGCGCCGACGGGGCCAAGCGTGGCGATCGTGCCGGCGATCCCGGCGCTGCCCGATGTCGCGGTGCCGCTCATCGCGGGCCCAGGATGACGGTGGCGGTGGCGATGCAGCCCATGCCTTCCTCGCGCCCCACGAAACCCATGCGCTCCATCGTCGTCGCCTTCAGCCCGATGCGCCCGGGGTCGAGCCCCAGGATCTCGCCGATCCGCGCGCGCATCGCGCCCGCATGGGGCCCGATCCGTGGCCGCTCGCAGAGGAGTGTCACGTCGAGGTTGGAGATATGCCCGCCGCGCCTCGCGACCAGCCGGCCGGCATGGGCGAGGAAGACATGGCTGGCGGCGCCCTTCCACTGTGGGTCGGAGGGCGGGAAATGGGTGCCGATATCGCCCTCGGCCAGTGCGCCGTAGAGCGCGTCGGCCAGCGCGTGCAGCCCGACATCGGCGTCGGAGTGGCCGACCAGGCCGTGGCTGTGGGGCACCTTCACGCCGCAGAGCCAGACATGGTCGCCCGGCCCGAAGCGGTGGACGTCGAAACCGTGGCCCATGCGGATGTCCGGCGCGGCCGGCACGGGTGAGGGTGCGGCACCGAGGGCCTCTTCCGCGCGGGCGAGGTCGGCGGCGGTGGTCACCTTCACGTTGGCGGGGAAGCCGGCGATCAGGCGGACGGGGTGGCCCGCGCGGCGATAGACCTCGGCATCGTCGAGCGCGGGCGCGCCGGCAGCATCGGCATCGGCGCGATGCGCGTCGAGCAGGGGCGCGAAGGGGAAGGCCTGCGGCGTTTGCGCGCGCCAGAGACCAGCGCGCGGGACGGGGGTGTCGGCCAGCGGCTCGCGCGCCTCGGGCGTCTCGCGCCAGAGCGCGTCGGCGACCGGCTCGGCGGCGATGGCGCCGGTCGCGCCGTCTGCCACCGCGTCGATCAGGCGCTCCCAGAGTGCGGCGGGCGCGAAGGGGCGCGCCGCGT
>JBCBPG010000033.1:0-13747 GCA_039820865.1 Pseudomonadota bacterium | reverse complement strand
CCCGAGGCCGCCGAGGTCGCCGCCCGCGTCCAGGCGGAAAGCTGGGTCCTCGGCCCCCGGGGCGAGCAGGAGGCGACGCCCGAGAACCTCGCCCGCCTGCAGCGCGACGTCCTCAACCTCTATTTCGGCGATTACGTCGCCCGCTACGACGCGCTGCTCGCCGATGTCGACGTGGTGCCGCTCAACAGCCTCGCCCAGGCGGTCGAGATCACCTCGGTCCTCTCAGGCCCCTCCTCGCCCATCCGCAACATCCTCGAGGCGGTCGCGGCCGAGACCTACCTCACCGCGGTCGAGGAGGAGGAGGGCCTGCCGCCGGGCGCCGAGAAGGGCGCGCAGAAGGCCCTCGGCAAGGCGGGCAAGGTCGGCAAGATCGCCAAGCTGGCGCTCAAGGCCCAGGGCGGCAGCGGCGAGGCCCCGCCACCGCCCGGCCAGTTCGTCACCGACCGCTTCCAGTGGCTGATCGACCTCACCGCCAAGGAGGAGGGCGTGCCCTCCCAGCTCGACGGCATCATCGGCTCGTTCGAGGCGCTCTATCGCGAGCTCAACCGCATGTCGCTCGGCCAGGCCAGCGGCAACGCGGTGCTGGGCCAGCCGGGGGCCGAGGGCGGCGCCGCGGGCCAGCTGCTCGAGGCCGCGGCAAACCTGCCCGCCCCCCTCGACCGCTGGGCCAAGCAGACGGCCAACGGCTCGTCCGGCATCGCCGCCGGGGGCGCGCGCGCGACGCTCAACGCCAAGTGGCAGGCGCAGGTCTATCCCTTCTGCCAGCGGGCGCTGAACGGGCGCTATCCCTTCGACCGCTCGGCGCGGGCGGACGTGACGATGCAGGACTTCGCCCGCGTCTTCGCGCCCGGCGGGCTGGTCGACACCTTCTTCAACGAGAACCTGATCACGCTGGTCGACACCACCTCGAACCCCTGGCGGTGGAAGCAGGTGAACGACACCGATCTCGGCATCTCGCAGGCGGTGCTGACCCAGCTGCAGCGCGCGGCCGAGATCCGCGACGCCTTCTTCCTGGCCGCGGGCCTGCCGTCCGTCACCTTCGACCTCACGCCCGTGGCGCTGGCGCCCGAGGCGCAGCAGGTGGTCCTCGAGGTCGACGGCGCCGAGCTCGCCTATGCCCATGGCCCGCCCGAGGTCACGCCCTTCACCTGGCCCGGCCAGACCGGCGGGCGCACCCGCGTCGCCTTCAAGCCCGAGCAGGCCGGCATCGAGAACACGCTGCGCACCGAGGGGCCATGGTCCTGGTTCCGCCTGCTCGACGCGGCCGAGGTGCGGCGCACCAACGTCTCCGACCGCAACCGGGTGATCTTCAACGTGGGCGGGCGGATCGCGGTGTTCCAGATGCGCGCGGGCTCGGCCCTCAACCCCTTCTCGCTGCCGGCGCTGCGGAACTTCCGCTGCCCCGCCTCGCTCTGAGCCCGTGGCGGGAGGCGCGGATAACGGCGCGGCGGGCGCTGTCGGCTATTTCGGCAAGCTGCCGCTGGCGGGCGACTTTCTGCGCCGCGCCATCGCGCCCGCCTTCACCGAACCCTGGGATGCCTGGCTGCAGGCCCTGATCACCGAGGGCCGCGCCGCCTATGGTCCCGCCTGGCAGGACACCTACTTCACCGCGCCGATCTGGCGCTTTGCCCTGCCCCCCGGCGCCGCCGGCCCCGCCGCCATGGTCGGCACCCTGATGCCCAGCGTCGACCGGGTGGGGCGCCAGTTCCCCTTCACCCTCGCCACCCCCGTCGAGACCGCCGACGCCTTCGCCGCGCACGAGGCCTGCGCCCCCCTCTACGCCACGCTCGAGGAGACCGCGCTCGCCATGCTCGAGGACGGGGTCGAACGGGCCTGGCTGGACCACCGGATCGACGGCCTCGCGCCCCCGCCGATCCCCGGCCTGCCCGTCGCGGCCCTCGGCCCCGGCGCCGTGGCGCTGACCGCCTCGCCCGCCGCGCGCACCGCGGGGCTCGCGGGCACGGTCCTGGCAGGCCATCTCCGCCACCCCGCGATCTGGTCCTGCACCGTCGCGGGCGATCCCGGCCGGCTGATCGCCACCGACGGCCTGCCCCGCGGCGACGCGGCGCTCGCGCTGCTCGACCTCGCAGCACCCCTCTGGGGCGCGCCCGCGCCCGACCCGGTCGACGACATCCTGCGCGGCACCGACACCGCCTCGATCCTGGGCGGCGCCTGATGCGCGCGGCCGCCGGCATCCGCTACAGCGCGCGCACCCATGTCGGCGCCGTGCGCAAGCTGAACGAGGACGCGATCATCGCGCTGCCCGAGATCGGCGTCTGGGCGGTCTCGGACGGCATGGGCGGCCACGCGGCCGGCGACTTCGCCTCGCAGACCATCGTCGAGGCGCTGGCGATGCTGCCCCCGGGCCTCAGCCCCATGGAGCTCATGCAGGCCGTGCGCGAGGCGATCGCCGATGCCCATGGCCAGATCGCGGGCGAGAGCGCGCGCCGCGGCGGCGTCACCATCGGCGCGACCGTCGTGGCGCTGATGATCGCCGAGGGGCATTTCGCCTGCCTCTGGGTGGGCGACAGCCGGCTCTATCGCCTGCGCGACGGCCAGGTCGCGATGCTCTCCCACGACCACTCGCTGGTGGCCGAGCTGGTCGAGGCCGGCCACATCACCTGGGCCGAGGCCGAGCGTCACCCAAAGGCCAACGCGATCACCCGCGCCGTCGGCGTGGGCGAGGCGCCCGAGATCGACAAGCGCCGCGGCAACGCGCTGCCGGGCGACCGCTTCCTGCTCTGCTCGGACGGGCTCAGCCGCTATGCCGACGACACGGCGCTGACCTACCTGCTGTCGCGCACCCCGATCGAGACCGTCTGCGACCGCCTGGTCCAGCTCTCGCTCGATGCCGGCGGCGCCGACAACATCAGCGCCATCGTCGTCGACGTCACCTGACACCCGGCGGCGGCCACGGCCACGGCCGCGGCGGCGGCAGGCGATCACGTCTTGCCCTCACCCGTCGCAACGCCAGATGATGGCGCCAACGACAGGCGCAGGGAGGAGCGGACGGATGGATGCCATGGCCGACGAGGTGCTGCTGCGGGCCGACCGCGAGGGCATCGCCACGCTCACCCTCAACACGCCGCGCTCGATCAACACGCTCTCCGAGGAGATGATCGACGCGCTGACCCGCACGCTCGACGCCATCGCCGAGGACCGCAGCGTCCGGGCCGTGATCCTGCGGAGCGCGGGCGACCATTTCTGCGCGGGCCACAACCTCAAGGAGATGACCGAGCGCCGGGCCGACGCGGATGGCGGGCTGGCCTATTTCCAGGCGCTCTTCGCCCGCTGCTCGGCCATGATGCTGCGGATCACCCGCCTGCCCCAGCCCGTGATCGCCGAGGTCAAGGGCATCGCCACCGCCGCCGGCTGCCAGCTTGTCGCCACCTGCGACCTGGCCATCGCCGCCGAGGACGCGCGCTTCGCCACCTCGGGCGTCAATATCGGTCTCTTCTGCTCGACCCCCATGGTGGCGCTCAGCCGCAATGTCGGGCGCAAGCACGCCATGGAGATGCTGCTGACGGGCGCGTTCCTGCCCGCCGCCCGCGCGGCCGAGCTGGGGCTCGTCAACCGCGTCGTGCCGCGCGCGGAACTCGAGGCCGCCAGCGAGGCGATGGCGCGCGTCATCGTCGACAAGTCGCCCGTCGCCACGCGGATCGGCAAGCGCGCCTTCTACGACCAGCTCGCGATGCCGCTGGAGGAAGCCTATGCCTTCGCCGGCCGCACGATGGCCGAGAACATGATGGCCGCGGACACCCGGGCCGGTATCGGCGCCTTCGTCGCCAAGCAGCCGATGCCCGACTGGACCGGCGAGTGATCTACGGCGGCCCGGAACTCGCGCGCTGCGAGGCCAACCACGCAGCGCTCTCGCCGGTCTCGATCCTCAAGCGTGTCGAGCGCGTCCACCCCGAGCTGACCGCCCAGATCCACGGCCGCATCCGCCGGACCTGGGGCGAGGTGGCCGCGCGCTGCCGCCGCCTCGCCTCGGCGCTCGCATCGCGCGGGGTGGCGCGTGGCGACACGGTCGCGCTGATCGCGCCCAACATCCCCGAGGCGCTGGAATGCGCGCTCGCCCTGCCGCTGATCGGCGCGGTGCTCAATGCCAACAACACCCGGCTCGACGCCGCGACGATCGCCTATATCCTCGAGCATGGCGAGGCCCGCGTCCTGCTGGTCGATACCGAGTACGGCGATCTCGCCCGCACCGCGCTGGCATCGCTCGACCGCGAGATCCTGGTCGTCGACATCGAGGATACCGAGGGGCCGGGCGGGCCGCGGATCGGCGCGCTCGGCTACGAGGCGCTGCTGGCCGAGGGCGATCCCGCCTTCCCCTACCGCCTGCCGCCGGACGAATGGGACGCGCTGACGCTGAACTACACCTCCGGCACGACCGGGCGGCCCAAGGGCGTCGTCTACTCCCACCGCGGCGCCTGGACCAACGCGGTCAACAACGTCGTCACCTGGGAGATGGCGCATCACCCGGTCTATCTCTGGACCCTGCCGATGTTCCACTGCAACGGCTGGTGCTTTCCCTGGACGATCACGCTGCTGGCCGGGACGCATGTGTTCCTGCGCGCGCCGCGGGCGGGCGCGATCTTCGATGCCTGCACCGATCACGGCGTGACCCATCTCTGCGGCGCGCCGATCATCATGTCGATGATCTCCGCCGCCCCGGCCGAGGCCCGCCGGTCCTTCCCGCAGAAGGTCCGCATGATGACCGCGGCCGCGCCCCCGCCCGCCCCGGTGATCGCGGCGATGGAGGCGATGGGGATCGACATCACCCATGTCTACGGCCTGACCGAGGTCTATGGCCCCGCCGTCGTCTGCGCCGAGAAACCCGGCTGGGCGGCGCTGCCCGCGGCCGAGCGCGCGCGCCTCAAGGCCCGACAGGGCGTCGCCTACGAGCTGGAGGAGGACGTTCTGGTCCTCGACCGCGCGACCGGGCGCCCCGTGCCCTGGGACGGCACGACCCAGGGCGAGATCGCCTTTCGCGGCAACATCGTGATGAAGGGCTATCTCAAGGCGCCCGAGGCCACGGCCGAGGCGTTCCGCGACGGCTGGTTCTGGTCCGGCGATCTCGCGGTCCAGCACCCGGACGGCTATGTCGAGATCCGCGACCGCGCCAAGGACATCATCATCTCGGGCGGCGAGAACATCAGCTCGGTCGAGGTCGAGGCGGCGCTGCACCCGCATCCCGCGGTCGCCTTCGTCGGCGTCGTCGCCATGCCCGATGCCCATTGGGGCGAGGTGCCCTGCGCCTTCGTCGAACTGGCCGAGGGCGCGGCGGCGACGCCGGACGAGCTGCTGGCCTTCGCGCGCGAGCGCCTCGCCGGCTTCCAGCGACCAAAGCGCGTCGTCCTCGGCGCGCTGCCCAAGACTTCCACGGGCAAGATCCTCAAGACCGAGCTTCGCGACCGCGCCAGGGCGCTCGATCCGCCGGCCTGACCCGGCCCCTGCCCGGCCTTATTCGGGCGTCGTCGTGAAGAACTCGCGCGAGACGATGTACTCGGTCGTCTCGGCGCGGCTGAGCGCGGCGACCAGGTCCTCGAGGAACAGCGACGCCGTGTCGTTGCGCGGCAGCATGGTGTCCAAGAACGCGCGCGGGCTGGCGACGGCCACCAGGATGTTGGTGCCGAAGGGCGGGCCCACCAGGAACCCGCGCTGGCCGACCCTGACGTCGGCGGCGGGAAACAGGATCCGCACCCGGAACTCGCCGCCCTCGCTCTCGGCCTCGCCCGCGCGGTCGATGCGGTTCTCCGGGCGGTCCTTGTAGGGCAGCAGGTGGATGACCTTGCCCGTGTTGCCGTCGACATAGAAGACGTAGAGGAAGGCGTCGGCATAGCTCGGGTCGATCTCGAGATCGACGACCGGGTTCTCGCCCGCGACAAAGAACGGCCCCTCCGGCCCGCCCGGCTTCTGGCCATAGCTGAAGGCAAAGCTGAGCTGGCGCGCATTGCCGCCCGGCATCAGCCGCTCGATCTTGCAGACCAGCTCCGAGGCGACGGTGAAGTCGGCGATGACCTCGCGGTGGCGGTCGAGCGCCGCGATCGCCTGGCGCACCGTCTCGCCCGCGACGGCCGAGGCGACGGGGCCCGAGACGCGCACCGGCGTGCCCGGCGGCAGCGGATCCGGCCCCTCGAAGGCCAGCGGCCCGCAATCGTTGATCATCGCCGCGCGGGCGAGATCGGCATGGGCCAGCGGCTGCGGCGCGATCTCGACCTGCCAGTCGAGCGAGATGCCGTGCAGCGTCGCCGCCCGCCCGGCCAGAGCGCGCACCGCGTCATGCACCTCCGGATCGGGCGCGATGGCGGCCAGCGTGGCGTCGTGGTCCTCGACGCTGAGCGCGAAATCGCCCAGCGGCGTCGCCGCCGAGGCAAGCTCGGCCACCCCGAAGGACCAGCGCTCGTCCGGCAGGCCCGTGGCCAGCGCCAGGTCGCCCTCCAGCGCGCCCCCGATCAGCTCGGCGATCTCGGCGCGGAGCGCCGCCGCAGCCTCCGGCGAAGGCGCATGACCCGTGAGCGTGCCCTGCCCGCCCGCCACCTCCAGCGCGAAGGCATAGGGGTCGGCCTCGGGCAGCTGCGGCTCCAGCAGCATCGGCAGCGCGAAATAGGTCCCCGCCGCCAGCACCGCGAGCCCGCCGAGCCCCAGCACCCAGCCGATCGCACCGCCCTTCCCGGCGGCAGGTTTCGGCGCGGCATCGCGCGATGCCTCGCGCGCCGGCGCGGTGGCGCGCGGGGCAGGACGCGCCCCGGACCGCGACCCCGACCGCGACCCCGACCCCGACCGGGACCCGGACCCTGCGCCGCCACCGGCCGCGGCGGGTGCCCCGGCCAGCGCGGTCACGTCGGGATCGGCCGCCGGCGCGGCGCCCAGCAGGTCGGAGAGCGCGTCGTCACCCTCGTCCGGCAGGCCGTCGAGCCCGTCGATCAGCACCATGATGGCATCGGCGTTCGGCGGGCGGTCCTCGGGGCGGGGCTGCAGCAGGGCGTCGACCAGCGGGCGGACCATGCCCGGCAGTTCGGCGGTGTCCGGCGCGCGGCGCTTCATGTCGATGACCTGCGCCAGCGTCCGCCCCTCGCCGAGCCCCCGCCCCCGCGCCGCGGCCAGGAGCGTCGCGCCCAGGCTGTAGAAGTCCGAGCGGCCGTCGAGCGTCTCCTCGTTCACCTGCTCGGGGCTCGCATAGCTGGGGGTCCCGGCAAAGCCCGCGATCAGCGTCGTGTTGGTGTTCGACGTGTCCTTGGCGATGCCGAAATCGATCAGCACCGGGTGGTCGGCCTGCCCGTCGCGCAGGATCACGTTGGCCGGCGTCAGGTCGCGGTGCAGCACGCCCTTGCCATGGGCCGCGCGCAGGCCCCGCACGACGCCCCGCGCCACCGCCATCAACTCCTCGACCGGCACGGGGCCCCGCTTCAGCCGGGCGGCCAGGCTCTCGCCATGGATGAACTCCATGACCAGGAACAGCGTCTTCTCGCCGGCGATCTCGGTCTGCAGCAGGTCGTGATAGCGCACGACGCCCGGGTCGACGACCTCGTGCAGCGCCGCCGCCTCGCGCTGCATCAGCCCGACCAGGCCCGGATCGGCGGCGAACTCGCGCTTGAGCAGCTTGATCGCCACCTCGCGCCCCGTCGCCTCGTTGCGCGCGAGATAGACCTCGCCCGTCCCCCCCTCGCCCACCAGGCGGACGATCTCGTAGGTGTGGTTGAGGACGGTGCCGGGGCGCAGCTGGCCGCGGGCGGGGGCGTTCATGCGTGTCTACTCCCTGGCGGGGATGTTCCGGGCGCCATCATGCGCGCGCCGGGTGGTCAGTTGAAGGCGATCGCGCGGTCGGCATCGCCGATCAGCACGAAGGCGCCCCAGAACAGCGGGTCCGAGGTGGCGGGGTTCTCGCGGATGCGCGCCTGCGCGGCGCGGAGCGCGGGGGCCATGCGCTCGCCCCGCTCGAGCGCGGTGTAGAAATCGGTCACCACCTGCGCGGTCTGCTGGTCGAAGACCGGCCAGTGGGTGGCCAGCACGGCCGCCGTGCCCGCATCGAAGAACGCGCGCGCCAGGCCCGAGAGCGCCTCGCCCCCGGCCGCGTCAAAACTGCCCGCCACGCCGCCCGCCGTGTCGCAGGCCGACATGACGACGAGGTCGGCGGCGATGTCGAGGCGCCGGATCTCGACATCCGTCAGCAGCCCGTCGCTGCCCGCCACGCCCGCGGCCGAGACCGAGAGCGCCGGGCGGCGGATGCAGTCGCCGTTCGGCAGGATCCCGTGCGTCGCGAAGTGCAGCACCCGGTACTGGGCCAGCGTGCCGTCGGCCGAGGCGCCGGTGACCGCGTCCTCGGTAAAGGCATCGGCCGCGACGGTCGTGGCGCCCGGAAAGATCCCGGCCAGCGACTGAAGCTCGGCCGCCGTGCCCGGCAGCGGCGCCAGCGCCGAGATCAGCTCGGCCGTCGACCGGCACTCCTCGGGCAGGAAGGACTGGTCGAGGATCGTGTCGACATCGGCGCCCGGCCGGAAATCGCCATAGGCCAGCACCGGGCGGGTCGCCGCACTCGCGGGCTCGATCGCGCGCAGGTCCACCAGGTTCCGCGGCGAGGGCACGTAGGAGATGTCGTAGGCCGCGCCCATCCAGTCGACATCGGTGAAGTCCTCGAGCCGGGCGAGATCGTCGATGGCCGTGCGCCTGCGCGCCAGCACCTCCATCGGGATCACCGTCAGCGCGTCCGAAAGCGAGAAGACCAGCGTGTCGGCCCCCGCCAGCGCCCCCTCCATCGGCTCGATGAAGGCCTGGTAGAGACGGTAGCTCTCGTTCGGGGCGTAGATGAAGCCCGTGCGCAGGATGTTGCGCAGCCCGCCCACGATGTCGCGCGTCTCGGCCAGGCTCAGCCGGTCGGGGGTCGCGATGTCGACGCTGTCGCGGCGCACGACGAAGACCAGGCTCTCCGGGTCGCCCAGCGCGATCTGCACATAGGCCTCGCTCGGCCCCAGCGCGGCCTGCACCTCGGCCAGCGACGCCTCGCCCGACAGGCGGTCGAAATACTCGGGATCGATCTCGATCAGCGCCTCGATCGCCTCGGCCTCGCGGGCGCGCGCGGCCTCGAAGCGGCGGTTGACCTCGCCGACCGCCTCGGGCGTCGACAGCCCCGCACGGCCCTCGACCAGCAGCTTCTGCGCCACGACCAGCGCCAGCTCCTCGCTCGCGCGGTTGTAGTCGCGCACCGCCGCGGCCAGCGGCCCCGTCCCCTCGGCCCGCGCGGCGGCGGCCAGCGAGATCGAGGACGCGGTCACCTGGCTCCGCACCGCCTGCATGTCGCGGAAGAGCCCGCCGAGCAGCGCCTCGCGCCGCGCGGGCGCCGCCGCCACCATCCGCTCGGTCAGCGCCACGTAGGGGTGCAGCAGGTCGTAGGAGACGCGCACCGGCGTGCCGCGCAGGATCGCAAAGCCCCGCTGGAAGGCCGCCAGCGCCGCCTCGTCACGGCCGAGATCGGCCAGGATGCGCCCGTGCACCGCCTCGGCGCGGCCCACCAGCGCCGAACGCCGCATGTCGGCGCCATAGCCGGCGATGGCGCGCTCGATCTCGGCCAGCGCCGCCTCCTCGCGGCCCGCCGCCAGCAGCGCCTCGGCCCTGGTCACGCGAAAGCGCGGGACGTAGCTGCCCGCCGCCCCGTCGATGGGGGCGACGCGCACCAGCGCCTCGTCGATCGCGCCCAGCGCGCGGCGCGTGTCGTTGCGGCTGAGATAGGCAAAGGCGAGACCGGCGAGGTTCACGCCCTCCTCGATCAGCTGGCGCTGCGCCTGGGGGCTCAGCTGCAGCACCGAGGCCGAGACCTCGGTCTCCAGCAGCCTCAGCCCCGCGCTGTCGCCCAGCGTGATCGAGGCCGCCTCGGCCCGCGCCAGCGTCTCGGCCCCGAAGGCCGACTGGTTCAGCTCGTGCAGCGCCTCGTAGATCCGCGTGCGCCCCGAAAGGCCCTCGCCCCCCGTCTCCTGCGCCGCCTTCGATGCCGCCTGCAGCGTGCCCCCCGCCGCCGTGAAGTTGCGCTGGTTGGAATAGACGAGGCCCAGGTTCGCCAGCACGATGCTGCGCGGCGGCACCTGCGTGCAGTCGGCCACCGCCTCGGGCTCGGCATCATAAAGCGTCAGGATGTCGGTCCAGGCCCGCTCGGCCGCGCTGTACTCGGTCAGGAAGTTCTGGCGGAAGGCGGCATTGGCGCGGCTCTCGATCTCGGCGCAGAGCCCGAGGCCCGAGGTCGTGTCGCCGCCCGTCCCCGCACAGCCGGCCAGCACCGCCCCAACCGCCGCCGCCATCGAGAGCGACGCCGCGCGCCGCGACCGGGTGCTCATTGGCCTTCCTCCTCGCCGGCTGGCGCACCGCCGCGCCGCCACAGGGTCTCGTTGCCGGTGGCCGAGAACAGGGTGCCGAAATCGACCGCCGGCAGCGTGAAGACCGGCTCGTCGATCTCGAAGAAGGGCGCGCTGTAGGTCGCCTCCTCCTCGCCCAGGTTGTCGTCGGTGCCGCCGCCGCCGGGCAGGTCCTCCTCCCCCGGGTTGGGCGCCACGGGCACGAAGGGATCGTCGCGGACCTCGATCTCGACCAGCACGTCCGGCAGCGCTGCGAGCCCGTCGGCCGGGTCCACGTCCTCGCCCGGGTCCTCGCCCGCGCCCGCGTCGAGATCGCGCTGGATCACGTCCGGGTCCGGCGCATCGCCGATCAGCGTGCCGACCTCGATGCCGACCGTGCCGCCCGCCGGCGGCATGACCGCGCCCGGGCCCGTGACCCCGGCGGCGCCCTCGATCGCGCCCCGCTGCTCGACCGTGACATCGGCGAAGAAGTCCGAGCCCGGCGCCACCGAGAGCCCGCCCGGCGCCGTGACGATCCGCGGCGCGCCCGCCGTCTCGGCCAGCGCGATGCCGCCCTCCAGGCTGGTCAGCGTCAGCGGCCCCGTCGTGCCAACACCGGTGGCCAGGATGTCGCCGATGGCGGTGACGTCGAGATCGTCGAAGTTGAGGTTCACCAGGCGCGCGCTCGCGCTGTCGGGCGCCGCGTCGAGCAGCGCCGCCTGATCGGCCGTGAGCTCACCCGCCGAGACCTCGCTGCCGCCCGAGCCGTTCTCGAGGTCGAGCACGCCGCCCGACCCGCCGCCATAGTCGCCGATCAGGAAGTCGCGCACCACGAGATCGCCGCCCGCCACCGCCAGCGTCAGCCCCTCGACCACCAGGTCCTCGATGGCGATATCGCCCGTCGCCGCCGTGACCAGATCGCCCATCACCAGCGCCCGCGCCACCGTGACCGCGCCCTGCGTGCCAAGATCCGCGCCGCCCAGCGACACGTCCGTCAGCGCCAGGCTGGTGCCATCGGCGACCGTCAGCGTGCCGGTGACATCGGTGCTGTCCACCGCGACGTCGCCCGCCCCCAGCGCCGCGTCGCCCGCGACCTGCAGATCGCCGACCGTCAGCGTCCCCGCGGCCGAAAGATCCGCGCCCGCCGCGGCCACCGCCCGCGCGAGCGTCAGGTCCGCGTCGCTCTCGGCCGTCAGCGCGCCCGCGGCCTGCAGGTCCTCGATCGCCACGCCGCCCATCCCGGCATCGACGGCCAGCGCACCGTCCGTCGCCGCCCGCGCCAGCGCGACATCCGCGCCCGCCAGCGCAACATCGCCCGCGGCCTGCAGGTCCTCGACCGCCGCGCTGCCGGTCGCCGTCACGGTCGCCGCATCGTCGGTCGCGACCCGCGTCAGCGCCACGCTGCCGGCCTCGAGCACCAGCGCGCCCTCGACCGAGACATCCGTCAGCGCCACCGAGGTGATCGCCCCGCCGCCCGACGGACCGTCAATATCCAGCCCCTCCACCGCCGCGCGCGTGATCGCCACGGTCGCGCTGTCGGTCGCGAAACCGCCGGCCACGAGGTCCTCGACCGTCACGTCGTCGACCCCGGCGATATCGACCGCGCCCGCCTCGACCCGCGCCAGCGCGCCCGGCCCGCTCGCGCCCGCCACGCCGTCCAGCGCCAGCGTGCCCGTGACGATCGTGTCGGTGACCGAGATCGCGCCATCGCCCGCGGCCAGCCCGACCTCCTCGATCACCGTCAGCGTCGCGCTGTCCACCCGGCTGTTCAGCAGCGCAATGCCGCTGTCGATGGCGCTCAGCGTGGCCGAGGGCGCCACCACCTCGGCACCCGTCCCGAACACCCCGTCCAGCACGACGGCACCGGTGGCCAGGAAGGTGCCCGAGCCGGTGTAGTCCAGGCTGCCGGCGATCGCGCCCGGCGCGCCCGTCGCATCGGCATCCGCCGCCAGCGCGACATCGGCCGCGCCGGTCACATCGGGGAAGATGTCGCCCTCGTCCTCGAAGGCCACGGTCGCGAAGCCGTCCAGCGCCAGCACCCCGCCCACGTCGTTGTGGATGTCGCCGCCCGCGACCACGCCCCGCGGCAGCAGGAAGTCGCCCCCGCCGCTCGCCGTCAGGTCGCCCGACACGGCCACCAGCAGGTCGAACGGCGCGATCTCGATGCTCGCCGCCTCGGGCAGCGGCACCGCCAGCGACCCCGCCGTGCCCGTCAGGACCGGCAGGGCGATCTCGCTCACCGTGCCTGCACCGTCCGACAGCGCGGTGTTCGCCAGCTTGGCGATGTCGCCGGCCACCGTCGCGGTCATCGTCCCGGCCTCGACGAAGCCGAGCGCGATCTCCGCCGCCTCGACCGTGATCGTGTCCGCGCGCACCTGGTCCATCGTGACCACCGCACCCGCCGCCGTTGCCCCGCCCAGCGCCGAGATCGCCTCAGCCTCGACCAGCGCCAGCGTGACGGGCCCGAGCGGGTCCGAAACGGCGATCGATGCCGCCTCGACCGTGTCGAGCGTCAGTGTCCCCGCGACACCGTCGGACACCGTGAGGGCGTCCACCGACACCAGCGCGACCGTCACGTCACCCGGCAGCGTGGTGCCCGTCGCCGCAGCGATGGACAGATCCCCCGCCACCACGTCCGAGACCGCCAGCGCATCGCCCGCCGCCCCGTCCAGGCCGAGCGACAGGCTGGACGGCACGGCGCCCAGCCCCGCCTCCACCCGCTCGACCGTGAGCGGGCCGCCGAGTGCGAGGATGCTGCCCGTTGCGCCATCGAGACGCAGGTCGCTGACCATCGCACCGCCGCCCGCCGTCACCGCCAGCGCGCCCGTCACCAGACTGTTGTCCAGCACCAGGTCGCCCACCGTCGCAACCGAGACCGTGCCGCCGATCACCTCCAGCCCGCCCGAGGGGTCGAAGCTGCCCGCGCTCACGTCGATCAGCCCGAAGGCCGGCGGCAACACCTCGTCGTCGATCACCGCGATGGTCGTGAGGCCCAGCACCGTGACGTCGGAGGCCGCCGTGCTGGTCACGCTCTCGGTCGCCTCCAGCGCCAGGTCGCCCTCCACGAACAGCGTGCCATCGAGAACGATCGCCGTGTTGAGGCTGGCCACCCGGTTCGCCGCCCCCGCGCCGTCGAGGTTCAGCCCCGCCAGCGTCAGCGCCTCCGACGCGCTGCCCTCGGTGGTATGCGCGATCTCGGCCGAGGCGGCGGTGACGTCCAGCGCACTGACGCTGTTGGCCGGGTCGTCCAGCACCACCGCCTGGCCCGGCGCCTCGACCACCAGCGTCGAGGCGCCGGGCCAGGCGGTGGTGCTGGACGATCCCGCCAACAGCGTCAGCGCGCTGGACGTCACCGCCGCCTCGGCCGAGATCGCGCATACCACCGAGGGCAGCGCGTCGGAAGCGCTGACGCTGGCGGGGCT
>JBCBPG010000032.1:0-13873 GCA_039820865.1 Pseudomonadota bacterium | reverse complement strand
CGGTCTGGCGCGCGCGGATCTCGGCTGGCTCCGCCCCTCCCTCGACCCCGCGCTTGCCGACGCCATCGCCTGGGCCGTCGACACCGGCCGGCTCGAGGCAGCAGGGCGCTGACCACCGCGCCCGGATGCGCCCCGCCCCCTCCCTCGTCAGGATAGGCAGGAAGTGATGACTTTTCCCCGAACGCTGCGCGATCCGACGGCGCAACGAAAGCGGGGACCCGTTCGCTGTCGGTTCAGCGATTCGGTGGTACTCTGACGCGGGAAGGGGCGCGCCGACCGCGAAAACACCGGAACGGGGCGTTCCGGTGCGGCCAGCGTCACGGGCGGCCCGGCGTGGCTGGGTAGCTGCGGCCCTTCCACGGCGCGCCCCGGCCGAGGAGATCGCGCCTCGCGCTGTCCAACGTCATCGCGGTGTAGAGCATCGCGGCGACCGGCAGCATCAGGGCGCCCCGCCACCCGCCACCGTAGAGCCGGAGCGTCGGGTGAAAGGCTGTCGCCATCAACCCCCAGGCCAGCGCCCCCGCGAGGGCGGGCGCCGGCGCGCCCGCCACCAGACCCGCCACCAGCGCCAGGGGCCCGGCCAGGTAGAGCAGCCCCATGCCGGCGACGCAGCCCGCAAGCGCCAGCGGCGAGCGGCCGAGCTGGACATAGGCCGTGCGCACCACGGTCTCCCACAGCGTCGCGATCCGGCCGGTGTCGCGCCGCGAGACCACCTCGTCGTCTGCAAGGCCCAGCCAGAGGCGCCCGCCCCGGCGCTTGAGCAGCGCCGCCAGCGCGCAGTCGTCGATCAGCGCATCCCGGATCGCCGCGATCCCGCCGGCCCTCGCCAGCGCATGACGCTCCACCAGCATGCAGCCACCCGCAGCACCCGCAATCCGCGAGGCCGGGTCGCCAACGGCCGGGAACGGGTAGAGCTTCTGGAAAAAGAAGACATAGGCCGCCACCAGCAGGCGCGGCAGGCCCGGTGCCGTCGCCAGCCGCGCCATCAGCGAGACGAGCACCCGGTCCTCGCGCCCGGCAAGGGCGACCAGCCGGGCGAGCGTCTCGGGGGCATGGACGATGTCCGCGTCCGTCAGCAGCCAGTAGCGCGCTTCGGGCAGGCGGCCTGCGGCGATGGCGGCCTCGGCCGCCTCGATCCCGGCGGCCACCGCCCCCATCTTGCCCGACCAGCCGGGCCGGAGCGGCGGCGCGGCGGCGACCTCGACCACCGGGCCGCCCGGCCCCGGCGCCCCGGCCGCGCGCGCCAGCGCCGCCGTGCCATCCGCCGAGGCATCGTCGACCACGACCACCGCGAACGGACCCGCGTAGGCGGTCGCACGATGGGCGGCGACGACCTCGCCGATCGTCGCGGCCTCGTTGCGCGCCGGGATCACCGCGACGACGCCCGGCCAGCCGTCCGCGGGTGCCGCCGCAGCCCCCGGCAGGCGGCGGTCGGCACGCCAGAACCCGTGCCAGAAGACCAGCATGCCGGCCCACAGCGCGGCTGAGACCAGGGCGAGGACCAGGGCGGGGACCAGGGCCGGGATCAGGGTGGGCGCCATCATGGTGCCCTGCTAGACCGCGCGGCCCGTGCCCGGCAAGGCGCCGCGACGGAACCCCCGGCAACGCGCGTGCTGCATGGCGGCCGGCCGCCGCCTGCGATGGACACCCGGGCGCGCGCTGCCTAGGTTCCGCCCGCAGCACGGGGAGCGACACATGCAGGCCGAGCGCGACATCGCCAGCCACGATCCGACGGTCGACGCCACGACGCCCGCGGCTGCGACGCCCGCGGCTGCGCCGACCATAGGCGTGGGCGACGCCATCGAGGCGCCGTCGGGCAAGGGGGCGACGGACGAGAACTTCCCCGTGGGCTCCTGGCTGATCGCGCCGCGGCTCCGTCCGCACGTGATGGCCTATTACGCCTTCGCCCGCGGCACCGACGACATCGCCGATGACGAGACGCTGGCGCCGGAGGAGAAGATCCGGCGCCTGGATGCCTGCGAGGCGGCGGTGCGCTCGGGCCGGGGCGCGCCGGACTTCGCCGTGCGCCTCCACCGCTCGCTGGCCGAGACGGGCGTCGGCGTCGACTGCGCAACCGACCTGCTGGTCGCCTTCCGCGAGGATGCGCTCAAGACCCGCTACGCCAGCTGGGAGGAGCTGATGCGCTACTGCCGCTACTCGGCCCACCCGGTCGGGCGCTACCTGCTGCAGCTCCATGGCGAGGCGCCGGGGACGGCGGTACCGGGCGACGCGCTCTGCGCCGCGCTGCAGGTGCTGAACCACCTGCAGGACCTCGGCCCGGACCGTCGGCGGCTCGACCGGGTCTACCTGCCACGGGACTGGATGGCCGAGGCCGGGATCGACGAGACGGCGCTGGACGCCGGCAGCGTCAGCCCGGGCCTGCGTGCGGTGATGGACCACTGCCTCGACGGCGTCGATACGCTGCTCGAGCGCTCGGCACCGTTGGCGCTCAAGGTCCGGAGCCGGCGCCTCGGTGCGGAGATCGCCGTGATCCACAGGCTGGCCATGCGGCTCGCCGCGCGGCTCCGGCGCGAGGACCCGCTGGCCGGGCGCGTCAAGCATGCCAGGATCGACCTCGCGATGGGCCTGCTTGCCGGGATCGGCCGGCTTGCGCGCAGCGGCGGCAGGACCTGAGGCGATGCTGGAGCGTGCCGATCCAGCGCTGCCGCCCGGCATCGACCCCGCCGACGGGGCGATCGCCGCCCGGCTCGCGCCCGTCCCGCTGCCCGCCGATGCCGACCCGGGCGCGGTGGCGGCGGCGATCACGCGGGCCGCGGGCTCCTCCTTCGGGCCCGGCATGCGCGCGCTGCCGGCGCCGCGCCGGCGGGCGATGTGGGCGCTCTACGCCTTCGCCCGCGTGATCGACGACATCGCGGACGAGCCGATGGCGGGTGCGACCCGCACGGCGCTGCTCGACGCCTGGCGGGGCGAGATCGCGGCGCTCTATGCCGGGCGGCCGGTCTCGGCGATCGGGCGCGCGCTCGCGCCCTCGGTCGAGGCCTATGGCCTGCCGCGCGAGGAGTTCCTGCTGCTGATCGAGGGCATGGCCTGGGACGCCGAAGGACCGATCGTGGCGCCCGACATGGCGCGCCTGCGCGGCTATACCCGCCGGGTGGCGGGGTCGGTCGGGCTGCTCTCGATGCGGAACTTCGGGGCCTGGCAGGGCGCGCGCTCGGCCCGGTTTGCCCTGGCGCTGGCCGATGCGCTGCAGCTCACGAACATCCTGCGCGACGTGGCCGAGGATGCCGTGCGCGGCCGTCTCTACCTGCCCGCCGAGATGCTCGCGCGCCACGGCGTGCCGGCCGATCCCGCGCGCATCGTCGAGGCGCCGGGACTGCCGGGCCTCTGCCGCGACCTCTCGCGCCTGGCCCGGGCCGAGTTCGACGCCGCGCGCGCCGCGCTGCCCGGGCATGACCGGGTGGCGGTGGTGCCGGCGCTGATGATGCTGGGTGTCTACGAGGCGACACTGAACGGGCTGGAGGATGCCGGCTTCGCGCCCCTGCCCCGCACCCGCCTGTCCAGGCGCGCCAAGATCGCCGCGGCGCTGGTCGGGGCGGTCGCGCCCTCGGCCACGCGGCGTGACCCCGTGAGCGCCTGACTTGGCGGACGGCGGCACCATCCCCGGCACGGTCCACGTGGTGGGCGCCGGGCTCGCCGGCCTCTCCGCCGCGCTGGTGCTGGCGGGCGAGGGGCGGCGCGTCACGCTGTGGGAGGCCGCGGGCCGCGCGGGCGGGCGCGTGCGCAGCTTCCACGACGCGGCGCTGGACCGGGTGATCGACAACGGCAGCCACCTGATCCTGACGGGCAACGACGGCGTGGCGCGGTTCCTGGCGCGCGCGGGCGCGCCCGACGCGCTGAGCGCCGCACCCGAGGCCGCCTTCCCGATGGTCGATCTCGAGGCGACCGGCGCCGCGCGGCGTTTCACCATACGCATGAACCACGGCCCCATCCCCTGGTGGACGCTCATCCCCTCGCGCCGCGTGCCCGGCACCGGGCCCCTCGCGCTGGCGGGCGGCTGGCGGCTGGCGATGGCGGGGCCGGGCGTGACGGTGGCCGAGGCAGTGCGCGACCGCGGCCCCGCCTGGCGCGCCTTCTGGGAGCCGCTCTGCGTCGGCGTCCTCAACGCCTTTCCCGACAAGGCCGAGGCGCGGCTCCTCTGGCGGGTGATCCGCGAGACCTTCCTGAAGGGCGCCGGCCCCTCGCGGCCGATGTTCGCGCCCCGCGGTCTCGGCCCGGCGCTGGTCGACCCCGCCGTCGCCCGGCTGGTGGCGCTGGGCGCGCGGCTCCATCTCGGCCGGCCGGTCCGGGCGATCGAGCGCGCCGGGGGCCGCGTCACGGCGCTGGCCTTCGCCGACGGGCCTGTCGCGATCGGCCCGGCCGACGCCGTGATCCTGGCCCTGCCGCCCTCGCGCCTGCGCCCGCTGATGCCGGAACTCGACCCGCCCGCCGACGAGGGTGCGATCCTGAACGCCCATTTCCGCATCGACCGGCCGGGAGCGCTTGACGCAGCGCCACCGCTGACCGGCGTGCTCGGCGGGCTCGCCCAGTGGATCTTCACGCGTGACGATATCGTGAGCGTGACCGTCAGCGCTGCGCATGATCTGGGCATCAAGGCAACACCACGGCCAGAATTGGCCGCTCGTCTATGGCGCGAAGTCGCCGAAGCGCTTTCATTGGGAGTTGAAGACGACGTGGTGCCCCCCAGCCGCCTCATCGTCGAGAAGCGGGCGACCTTTGATCAGTCGCCCGCGGGTGTTGCCCGGCGCCTGCCCGCGCACACCGCGCTCGACAACCTCTTGCTGGCGGGGGATGCGACGGATACGGGGCTGCCCGCGACCATCGAGGGCGCGGTCCGCTCCGGCGAGACGGCGGCCGCCGCGGTGGCCGGACTGACAGTGCAGGCGCGACCTCCCGGCAGGACGGGCGTGGCGTGACGACGACGTGGGACGGTGACGGGACGGCGATGAAAACGACGCCTGAGACGGAGTGGAGCCGCTATGGCGCCGAGGGGGTGGACCTCGCGCTCGGCCCCCGCACGGCCGGCGAGATCGGCCTCGACGACATGGTCGACATGGTCGAGACCCCCACGCCAGCGGCTGACCGCGAGACCCGGCAGGCGGTGATCGACACCCAGCACGACCGTCTCTGGGCCATGCAGCAGGACGACGGCCATCTCGTCTTCGAGCTGGAGGCCGACTGCACCATCCCGGCCGAATACGTGCTGCTCCGCCATTTCCTGGGCGAGATCGACGCGCCGCGCGAGGCGCGGATCGCCAAGTACATCCGCTCGGTCCAGAACGAGGACGGCTCCTGGCCGCTGTTCCACGCCGGCGCCGGCAACATCTCGGCGACGGTCAAGGGCTACTGGGCGCTCAAGCTGATCGGCGACGACGTGAACGCCCCGCACATGGTGCGCGCGCGCTCCTGGGTGCTGGGCCAGGGGGGCGCTGCCAAGGCCAACGTCTTCACGCGCATCATGATGGCGCTCTACCGCGAGATCCCCTGGCGGGGCATGCCCTGCATCCCGGTCGAGGCGATCCTCATGCCGGAATGGTTCCCGTTCCACATGAGCAAGATCGCCTACTGGTCGCGCACGGTGCTGACGCCGCTCCTGATCCTCTATGCCAAGCGCGCCAAGGCCGAGAACCCGACCGGGCGCACGATCCGCGAGCTCTTCACCGTCCCGCCCGAGCAGCAGAAGACCTGGCAGATCAACCCGACGGGCAGCCGCATCGGCGAGATGTTCCTGCTCCTCGACAAGGCGCTGCAGCATGCCGAGCCGTTCTTCCCCCGCGGCACGCGCGAGCGCGCGGTCCGCAAGGCCGAGGAGTTCACCCTCAGCCACCTGAACGGCACCGACGGTCTCGGCGCGATCTACCCGGCCATGGCGAATGCCGTGATGGCGCTCCGCGTTCTCGGCTATGCCGACGACAGCGACCAGATGAAGACCGCCCGCGAAGCCGTTGAAAAGCTGATGATCGAGCGGGGCGAGGCGCTCTACTTCCAGCCCTGCGTCTCGCCGGTCTGGGATTCGGCGCTGGCCGCCCATGCGGTGATGGAGGCGGGCGAGCGCGACGATCCGCGGCTCACCGAGATGCTCGACTGGCTGGCCGACAAGCAGGTGCTGGACCATGTCGGCGACTGGGCCGTGCGGAGGCCGGGGCTCAGACCGGGCGGCTGGGCCTTCCAGTACGAGAACCCCGACTATCCGGATGTCGACGACAGCGCCGTCGTTGTGCTGGCGATGCACCGCGCCGATCCCGCCCGCTATGGCGAGAACATCGATCGCGGCTGCGAATGGCTGGCCGGCATGCAGTCGCGCTCGGGCGGCTGGGGCGCCTTCGACCCGGAGAACGAGCACTACTATCTCAACTCGATCCCCTTCGCCGACCACGGCGCCCTGCTCGACCCGCCGACCGTCGACGTCACCGCGCGCTGCGTCGGCTGCCTCGCCCAGGTCGATGCCGAGAAATACGCCGACAACATTCGCCGCGGCATCGCCTTCATCCGCGCCGAGCAGGAGGCCGACGGCTCCTGGTACGGCCGGTGGGGCGCGAACTACATCTACGGCACCTGGTCGGCGCTGGTGGCGCTCAAGGGCGCGGGCGAGGACATGGAGCGGCCCTATATCCGCCGCGCCGTCGACTGGCTCTATGCGCACCAGCACGAGGACGGCGGCTGGGGCGAGGGGCTCGAGAGCTACGAGGGCACGGGCGAGGGCTTCGAGCAGGTCTCGACGCCCTCGCAGACCGCCTGGGCGCTGCTCGGCCTCATGTCGGCCGGCGAGACCGGGGATCCGCGGGTGAAGCGCGGCATCGACTGGCTGGCCGCGGCGCCGCGCGAGGACGATGGCGCGCGCTGGGTCGAGCCGCACTATACCGGCACAGGCTTTCCCAAGGTTTTCTACCTGAAATATCACGGTTACGCGGCGTTCTTCCCGCTCTGGGCGATGGGCCGCTACGAGAAACTGATGGCGTCGAACGACCGCGACGTACCCTGGGGCATCTAGGGCGTGAGGCGACCGCCGGGCCGCGCCCGCCTGCCCGCTCCCGCCCGCGTCAGGTTAGCCACCTTTCCGTTACCGTTCGGCGAACGCTGTTGCGTGCGTGGACGCAACGGGCTGTTCACCGTCCCGGAGCTAAACTGACGTGGGAGGGGGCGAGCCCAGAGACGCGCGCAAGCGCGCCGATCGCGCCGCCGCCGGGGAGGCCGGGGAGGACGGGATCGCGCAGGGCGAGGTGGCGGTGGCGGCAGGATCAGGACGCCTCAGGGTCGGAATCGTCTGCGGTCTCGCGGCCGAGCGCGCGGCGCTTGGGGCGCTTGCCCGTGCGCCTGGCGTGGCCGTCGCCGTCAGCGGTGCGCGCCCCGACGTGGCCGAAGCCGAGGCCGCGCGGCTGGCAGCCGACGGTGTGGGCCTGCTCATCAGTTTCGGTCTCGCCGGCGGTCTCGCGCCGGGGCTCCTCCCCGGTGACCTGGTGATGCCCCGCCGGGTGGTGAGCGAGGCGGGCGAGGCCTGGGAGATGGCATCAACCGAGGCGGCCATCGACGCCCTGCCACCGGCGCTGGCCCGCCGCATCGCCCGGCCCGACCGGCTGCTGGGGCTCGAACGCGTGGCGGTCAAGGTGACCGAGAAGCAGGCGCTGGCCGCCGCCGCCGGCGCCGCCGCGGTCGACATGGAGAGCCACCGCGTGGCCCGTGCCGCCGCCGCCGCAGGCATCCCGGCACTCGCCTGGCGCGCGATCGGCGACCCGGCGGGGCGGGCGCTGCCGGCGCTGGCGGCCCGCGCCATCCGCCGCGACGGCCGGCCGGACATCCCGTCGGTGCTGCTCGGCCTTCTGCGCCGCCCCTACGACCTGGCGACACTGCTGGCGGCAAAGCGCGACAGCGACGCGGCGCTGGCGTCGCTCTCGGCGAGCGCGCCGGCGCTGGACCGTCTCGCCACGCCCTAGGCTGCGTGGCACGCACCGCCCGGCCCTGCCATCCCGAGGGGGCGTTTCACGCACCCTCCGAGCGTGTCACTCCGCGGCGATGTTGCGGAGCTTGCTCATCTCCTCGGAGACGATGCGCTCGTGGTGCTCCTCGGCAGGCCGTGCCCTGGAGAGGTCGATCTCCTCGGCCATCGGGCCCTCGGTGCGCATGCCACGGAACGCCAGCGACAGCATCTTGAACGGGTTGGCGAAGGCGACGTTGGCCGCGGTCGGCTCATAGCCGCAATGGGCCATGCAGTCGGCGCACTTCTCGTAGTTGCCCGTGCCGTAGCTGTCCCAGTCCGTCGTCTCCATCAGCTCGCGGAACGACTGCGCATAGCCCTCGCCGAGCAGGTAGCACGGCTTCTGCCAGCCGAAGACGTTGCGCGTCGGCATGCCCCAGGGGGTGCAGCGCATCTCCTGGTTGCCGAGCAGGAAGTCGAGGAAGATCGGCGAGTGCGAGAGCGACCACTTCGAGCCGCGCGCCTTGCCGATGCGGAAGACGTCGCGGAAGAACTCCTTGGTGCGCTTGCGGTTCAGGAAATGCGCCTGGTCCGGCGCGCGCTCGTAGGCGAAGCCGGGTGAGATCGAGATGCCCACGCCCATCTCGGTACAGGTGTCGAGATAGTCGGCCAGTTCCTCGGCCGGGTACCCCTCGAAGATCGTCGCGTTGACGTTGACCTTGAAGCCCGCGTCCTGCGCCGCCCTGATCGCCTTGACGGCGCGGTCGTAGACGCCCTTCTGGTCGACCGCCTTGTCGTGATGATCGTTCAGGCCGTCGAGATGGACCGAGAAGAAGAGATAGGGCGAGGGCTCGAACAGCTTGAGCTTCTTCTCGAGGAGCAGCGCGTTGGTGCAGAGCGAGACGTAGAACTTGCGCTCGACCAGCCCGCGGACGATCTCGCCGATCTCCTTGTGGATCAGCGGCTCGCCGCCCGGGATCGCCACCATCGGCGCCCCGCACTCCTCGGCCGCGGCCCAGCACTCCTCGGGCGAGAGCCGGCGGTTCAGGATCAGCTCGGGATAGTCGATCTTGCCGCAGCCCGGGCAGGCCAGGTTGCACTTGAAGAGCGGCTCGAGCATCAGGACCAGCGGATAGCGGCGGTTGCCGCGCAGCTTCTGGCCGATGATGTAGCGCGCGACGCGCAGCTGCTGGCGAAGGGGGACGGACATGCGGTCTCCTGAACGTTTCGTCCTCAGCTAGGACGAAGGCCCGTGCGTTGAAAGGTCAGGGTGTCATGCGGCGGACGACTTTCCCGCCAGCGTGTCGCCGAGACCGCGGGGAAGACGGAAGGTGACATCCTCGCGCACGCCCGCGCGCTCGGTCACCGTGAGGGCACGCCAGCGGGCGAGCAGCGCCAGAACCTCGTCGACGATCACCTGCGGCGCCGAGGCCCCGGCCGAGATGCCGAGCCGGCGGACGCCGTCGATGAAGGCACTGGGCAGGTCGGCGGCCGAGGGCACGAGGCGCGCGGGCACGCCCGCGGCCTCGGCGATCTCGACCAGGCGGTTGGAGTTGGACGAGTTGCGCGCGCCGACGATGATCATCGCATCGACCTCGCCCGCGATGGCGGCAACGGCCTGCTGGCGGTTCTGGGTGGCGTAGCAGATGTCGCGCGTGTCGGGTCCCTCGGCGGCCGGCCAGCGGGCGTGAATCGCATCGATGATGCCGCGCGTGTCGTTCACCGAAAGCGTGGTCTGTGTCACGTAGGCCACCCGCTCGTCGGCCGGCCAGTCCAGCGCCTCGACCTCGGCGATCGAGGCGACGACGGCGACGGGACGCGCCGCGTGGGGCGTCACCTGGCCGAGCGTGCCTTCCACCTCGACATGGCCGCGATGGCCGATGAGGATCAGGTGCCGACCCTCGGCGATGTAGCGCCGCGCGCCGTGGTGGACGCGGGCGACCAGCGGGCAGGTGGCGTCGATCACGCGGTGACGTGCGGCCTCGGCGGCAGCCTCGACGCGCATCGGCACGCCATGGGCGCTGAAGATCACGGTCGAGCCCGGCGGCACCTCGTCGATCTCCTCGACGAAGACGGCGCCCTTGGCGCGCAGGTCGTCGCAGACGCGGGCGTTGTGGACGATCTCGTGGCGCACGTAGACCGGCGCGCCGAAGGCGGCCAGCGCCCGCTCCACCGCCTCGATCGCCCGTTCGACGCCGGCGCAGAAGCCCCGCGGGCTCGCCAGCACGATGTCGAGAGGCTCAAGCGTGGTGTCGGTCATGCAGCCCTCCCCGGTCGCGGCGCAAGCATCCAACGCGCGCCGGCGGCGCAGCGACCCGTCCTGTCGAAGGGCAGGTCGGCGAAGGTTGGACAAAGTGGCAAACCCGCCGCAACCGCCAAGCGTTCACGAATTGGGCTTGTGCGGCCCGTTTTGGCCGCCGGTGCTGCAACGCGGCAGCACCGGCCGTGCGGTGGGCGGAATGGCGTTCCACGATGCGGCCGACTCCCATGGACGGAGGGCTCAGCCGGTGGCCAGGGCGTTCTCGCGCACATGGTCGATCAGGCCGTCAGGCCCGCGCTGGGCCAGGATCTGGCGGAACTCGTCGCGCTTGAGCTGCAGGAAGCTGACGCCGCCGACGATCACGTCGATCACCAGGTGCCCGCGGTCGCCGAAGTCGCGGATGCGCCATTCGGTCGGGAGATTGCCGCCGTTGGCGCGCTGGAACTTGACGGCGACCAGCAGGTCGCGGCGCACGCCCCGCACGGCGCCGACCTCGGGCGCGCGGTCCAGCCCGCGGGCGAACTGGTCGCGATAGAGCGCGGCGAGAAAGCCCGGCAGCAGGTCCTCAAGCTCGGCACGCTGCGCGTCGGTCATGTCGGCCGCCGCATCGTCCAGCAGGAAACGGCGCCAGATGTCGAAGGCGAAGGCATCGTCGATCGCCGCCTGAAGTCCCGCCAGACGCTCGGCCTCGGGCCGCGCGGTCGAGGTCAGCGCGTCATGCGCGGTCTCGACCAGCGTGGTGGCGGTCGCCAGCGCCGCCGCCTCGTCCGCCGCCCGGGCCTGGGGCGCGATCATGAGAGACAGCGCGAGAAGAGGCACGGCGAGGGCGCGCAGCGGCGGGAGGATGGCGTGAGCAAGCATGGTGATCTCCGTCGGTCGCCGCCCGGTCGGGGCCGCCTGTCCTTCAATCGCCGCCCGCCGCCGTCTCCGTCGCGGGCACCTGGCGGCGGGCCACGCGCTCGACCATCGGCGGGGTCAGTGCGAAGATCATCGCCACGCTGGCCGCGAGCGCAATCACCAGCATGACACCCATGCTCGCCGTGCCCGCATGGTCCGACAGCGCCAGGGTGCCGAAGGCGCCGATGGTGGTGAGCGCGCTCGCCAGCGCCGCGCGCGGCGTCGAGGTGGCGAAGACCCCGCCCGCCGGCCCGTCGCCGGCCGAGGCGGTGCCCGTGCGCCCTGCCCTCACCGCGATATGGATGCCGGTATCGACGCCGATGCCGATCATCAGCGGCAGAACGATCACGTTGGCGTAGTTGAACGGCAGGTCGAGCAGGACGCTGGCGGCCAGCGTCACCGCGGCGGCCAGCGCCAGCGGCGCCAGGATCGCCCCGACCATCAGCGCCGAGCGCAGCACCAGGAGCGCCGCAATCGCCGTCGCCGCCAGCGCCAGCGCGACGGCCTGGGCCATGGCGCCGCCAACCGCGCGCGCCGCGCCCTCGACCTGGGCGGGCGGGCCGCCGGCCTCGGGCAGCGCGGCGGCCACGGCATCGACGAAGGCGGCGCGGGCAACCGGGTCGTCCATGTCGCCCGCCGGCGCGATGTCGACGCGCAGCCGCCCGTCAGGCGCCACGAACCGCTCGCGGAGCACCGGGGGCAGGTCAGCGGCCGCGACCGGCCCCGCCTCCATGACCAGCGCCAGCCGGTCGATCAGCGCGGGGAAGAACCGGAACAGCGCCGCCTCGACCGGAGGCACCGCCGCCGCGCCCTCGCGCCAGGCCGCGATCGCCGCGCCCAGCCGCGCGGCGCCGGGCGCATCATAGGCGGCGAGACGCGGGACGATGTCGCCCCCAGGCGCCTCGGTCAGCGCGACCGGCTCGCCGTTCACGGCATAGTCGAGCGACGGCCAGGCGAGGTCCAGCTCGTCCAGCTTGGCGTCCTGGTCGGCAGGGACGAGGTCGTCCAGCCAGCTGGCGCTCGCCACCTCGTCCAGCGCCTCGGCGGTGGCGGCGCTCGCGGCGGCGGTCTGCGCATCGCCGGCCAGCAGGCTGAGGCGGAGCGGCGACGCCCCCGGCGCCTCGCCCAGCCAGCCATAGGCGACGACCGAGGGCGCCGCAGCGTTGCGAAGGCCCATCGGGTCGGCGTCGAACCGGGCAGCCGGCGCGAACAGCGCGGCCGCCGCCCCGATCGCAAGGGCGCCTATGGCCAGCGCCTGCCGCCCGCCCGCCCGCGGCGTCGGCACGCCGAGCGGCCCGCGCCCGACCGCCAGCGAGGGCACCAGCGCGGTGGCGGCCGGGATCAGCGTCATCGCGACGAGACAGGCGATCAGCACGCCCGCCGCACCGATCATCCCCAGCTGCGCCATCCCGATGAAGGCGGTGGTCGTGAAGGCCAGGAACGCCAGCGCCGTCGTCGCGGCCGAGAGCAGCAGCGCGCCCCCGATCGAGCGCGTCGATGCCGCCAGCGCGGCGCGGGTGGCCAGACCCCGCCCCCGATCCTCGTCGAGATGGGCCAGCAGGTGGATGGCGAAGTCGATGCCGAGGCCCACCATCAGCACGACGAAGGCGACCGAGACGAGGTTGAGCGCCCCCACCACCGCCCCGGCCGCGCCCGCCGTCAGCACCAGCGTCAGCAGCACCGCGGCGAGCGCCAGCCCGACGCGCGCGGCCCGCCCCAGCGCCAGCCACAGGATCGCCGCCACCAGCAGCAGCGACAGGCCGAGCGAGACCGGCAGCGTGGCCGTCACGCTCGAAAGCTCCTCGGCCCGCAGCGCCGGGTCGCCCGTCACCCCGATCTCGACCAGCGCCGTCAGCGAGGGGTCGAGGCCCGCGACCGCCACGGCCACCGCTTCCAGCGCAGGCCTGGCGGGGTTGAGGCGGGCATAGTCCAGCACCGGCTCGACGGTGACGACGCGGGTCACGTCGCCCCTGCCCTCCTCCAGCACGCCGGCCCAGTCGAAGGGGCGCGGCACACCGGCGGTGGCGCTCTCGAAGACGTCGGCCGCGGCCTGCATCAGCGGCCCCAGCGCGGCCGGGTCGCCACCACCGCCCGCGGCCTGGAGCATCGCCCGGTCCAGCGCCTCGAGAAAGCCAGGCAGCGTCTGCCCGGCCCTCAGCGCCGCGATGAGGTTCGACGACTGGCCGAGCCGGTCGAGCGTGGCGCGCAGGTCGGAGATGTCGTCATAGAGCAGCCCGTGGCCGACCAGGAAGGGGTCCGCCGCCGGCGAGAACGCCCGCGCCACGGCCCCCGGCTCTGCGGCCAGCGCCGCGACCAGGGCGCCTGCCGTAGCGTCGGCCGCATCACGATGCGGTGAGCGCACCACCACCAGCACGGTATTCTTGATGCCGGGGAATGCCTGGTTCAGCGCCTGGGCCCGCGACTGGAACGGCAGGTCCGGGTCGAGCATGCGGCTCGAGTCGGTATCGACGCCCAGCCCCGATGCCGTCCAGACCGCCAGCGCAACCAGAACGCCCAGGAGGCCGAGTGTCAGCCGAGGCCGGTCATGGGCGGCCAGCGCGAGCGCGGATGCCACCCGATCCAGCCAGGACGCCCCATCCCCGACCGCGTCTTCCGTAGCGCCCGCCTCACCGGCCCGCGTTTCGGCCCGCGTTTCGGCCCGCGTTTCCGCCCGCGCTTCGGCCCGCGCTTCGGGCAGTGCCGCGCGGGCGGGCTCAGCGGTCTCGGCATCCTCGGCCATGGTCCCCCGCCTTGCCGCAGCATCCCCGGCCGCCGGCCCGGTCGTG
>JBCBPG010000031.1:0-13958 GCA_039820865.1 Pseudomonadota bacterium | reverse complement strand
CGCTCCGTCAGCGCCGTCAGCTCGTGGTAATGCGTGGCGAAGAGGCCGCGGCAGCGGTTGACGTCATGCAGGTGCTCCAGCGTCGCCCAGGCGATCGACATGCCGTCCCAGGTGGCGGTGCCGCGGCCGATCTCGTCGAGGATCACCAGCGCGCGCGGCCCCGCCTGGTTCAGGATCGCCGCCGTCTCGACCATCTCGACCATGAAGGTCGAGCGCCCGGCCGCCAGGTCGTCGGCGGCGCCCACCCGGCTGAAGACCTGGTCGACCACGCCCAGATGCGCCGCGCGCGCGGGCACCGGCAGTCCGGCCTGCGCCAGCACGGCGACCAGCGCGTTCTGGCGCAGGAAGGTCGACTTGCCCGCCATGTTGGGCCCGGTGACGAGCCAGAGCGGCGCGGGACCCTCCGCCTCGGCCGAGAGGTCGCAGTCGTTGGGGACGAAGCTGGCGCCCTCGCGCGCCAGCGCCGTCTCGACGCCGGGATGGCGCCCGCCCTCGATGCGGAAGGCGCGCGAGACATCGACCACGGGGCGCACCCAGCCGCCCGAGGCCATCAGCGCCGCCCCGCAGGCCGCGACGTCGAGCGCCGCCAGCGCCGCCGCGGCGCCCCCGAGCGCCGTGTGCCGGTCAAGGACGGCCTCGGTCAGGCGGGCAACGATCGCCGTCTCGATCTCGCGCGCCCGGGCGCCGGCATTGAGGATCCGGTTCTCGATGTCCGACAGCGCCTCGGTCGAGAAGCGGTGCGCGTTGGCCAGCGTCTGGCGGTGGCGGAAGGCGTCGTCCTCGTGCAGGCGCGGGGCGTGGCGGGCGGTGACCTCGACGAAGTAGCCGAGGACGTTGTTGTGGCGGATGCGAAGCGTGTCGATGCCCGTCGCCTGGGCCAGCTCGCGCTGCATCGAGGCGATGACGCCGCGGCCTTCCTCGGACAGCCGGCGCGCCTCGTCGAGATCGGCGTCGTAGCCGGGCCGGACGGCGCCACCGTCGCGTGTCAGCGCGGGCGGCGTCTCGTCCAGCGCGGCCTCCAGCAGGGCGGCGAGCGCGTCGTGGCCTTCGAGAGCACCGAGCGCAGCCGCGATCTCGCCCGGCGCGTCGGCGAGCCCGGCCTCGGCGAGCGGCGGGCCGAGATGGGCCAGCACGGCATCGGCCGCGCGGAGGCCGCCGCGGATCGCCGCCAGGTCGCGCGGCCCGCCGCGTCCGAGACCGAGGCGCGAGAGCGCGCGCTCGATGTCGGGAGCCGCGCGGAGCGCCTCGGCGAGGTGGCGCGCCTCGGCCGGGCGGGCGGCCAGCCAGTCGACGGCATCCTGGCGCGCGGCAATGGCGGCGGTGTCGGTCAGCGGTGCGGCCAGGCGGTCGGCCAGGAGCCGCGCGCCCGCGCCCGTGCCCGTGCGGTCGACGGCCGCCAGCAGGCTGCCCTCGCGCGCGCCGGAGAGGGTGCGCATCAACTCGAGGTTCCGCCGGCTGGCCGCGTCGATGCGCATCGTGGCGCCCGCACCCTCGCGCCGCGGCGGCTGGAGGAGCGGCAGCCGGCCCTGCTGGGTCAGGTCGAGATAGTCGGCCAGCGCACCGAGGGCGGCGATCTCGACCCGCTCGAACGCGCCGAAACCGTCGAGGCTGGCGACGCGGAACAGGCGCTTGAGGCGTTCCGCGCCGGCCGTGCTGTCGAAGGCGGTGCGGGCGCGGGGCGTGACGGTGGCGCCGGCCTCCTCGGCGAGGCGGGTGAGGGCGTCGCCGGCCTCGGGCTCGGCCAGCAGCACCTCGCGGGGCGCGAGGCGGGCGAGCTGGCTGGCCAGCGCCTCGCCCCCGTCTCCACCCCCGTCTCCACCCCCGTCTTCCGCCCCGGCCCTGGCCCCGCGCCCTGCCGCGGCCACCGCCATCGCACCGGTCGAGAGCTCGACCCAGGCGAGCGCGGTCTCGTCGCGCAGCCGCGCGATGGCGGCCAGGTAGTTCGAGGCGCGGGCCTCGAGCAGCGCGTCCTCGGTCAGCGTGCCGGGGGTGACGAGGCGCACGACCGCGCGGCGCACGACCGACTTGTGGCCGCGCTTCTTGGCCTCGGCCGGGTCTTCGGTCTGCTCGCAGACGGCGACGCGGTGGCCCTTGCGGATCAGCGTCTGCAGATAGGCCTCGGCCGCGTGGACGGGCACGCCGCACATGGCGATGTCCTCGCCGAGATGCTTGCCGCGCCGGGTCAGCGCGATGTCGAGCGCGCCGGCCGCGATCTCGGCATCCTCGAAGAACAGCTCGTAGAAATCGCCCATCCGGTAGAACAGGAGCGCGTCCGGATGGCCCGCCTTGATCTCGAGGAACTGCGCCATCATCGGCGTGACGCCCGGCGCATCCGCGCGACGGTCGGGACGCGCGGGCGCCGCGGCGCCTCCGGCGCCAGGCCGTGCGGTGGCCGGCCCGGCACCTTCGGCGCTCGTCGCGTCGGGTCCGGTGCGTGTCGAGGAGGCAGCGCTCATGCGCCGGCGGTAGCATGCCACCACGCCCGCCGGAAGCACCGCCCGCGACAGCGACCAGCAAGGAGCGCCACGCACCCGGCTGACATACAGCGTGACCTCGATCGGGTTCCCGCGGCAACGGTCGTCAGCCGCCACTGATCGACCGAACGTCATCCCTTATCGTCAGAGGCTTAAGACACGATCCAACAACAAACAGTCTAGCGTGATGGCATCAGGGAAGCGCAGCGCGAGGGGCGTGCTATGGCGTCGGTGCAGACCTCGACGGACTCGAGCGCGCCTCAGGCGGCGGGGTGCTCGCGGCAGGGCCAGCCCTCGGAGTTCTTACTAGCATCATTCATTGCAACTTCCCAAAAACTTGAACTCTAACCAAATGTCATTGGCCCCCTCTCTCGGAAGAAAATTACTCATCTTATATATTCTTGCTTGAGGGGCGCAAAATACTATCCGCTCGTCAGAGTCCAGGAGCAATTTTGGCTGAATCGATTCAACAACTACAAGGGGCTCCATAGAGTCCAGATCTCTTGAATTGGGTGCAAATGCAACATGAAAAACGCGCCCGTCCGTCGCCCAGGTTCTTATTTCTCTCACTTCATACCAAAACCCAGTAATAGAGCGCTCTCGGGTCAATACGTCGTATCGAGATTCGGTAATGACAAGCGCCGCCACCATCCGATCGACGAAATATGACGCAATGAGGCCAAATAAAAACAACAGTACATACAAAGCTATTTTCATTTATCTGCCATGAAGTTGTAGTGTTATAGACTCTTCAGCCTGCTGTGGGAGCGAGGGCTCTTGACAGCATGGGGCGGGCGAGGTCGAGGAAGGCGCGGAGGGCTGGCGTGGCCAGCCGGGCTTCGGCGGTGACCAGCTGCACCGGCACGGGCGGCGGGGCGTGGTCGCCGAGGACGCTGACGAGCTGGCCCTGCGCGCAGGCGTCGGGGACGTAGTAGCTGAGCGCGGGCGCGATCCCGTGGCCCGCCTTGGCGAGGTCCAGCGCCTGCACGGCATCGTTGACCTCGATCCGCGGCACGAAGGGCACCGTCTGTGCCGTCTCGCCCGTCCCGAAGCTCAGCGAGCGCATGGGCGTGAGCCCCGTGAAGCCGATCAGCGCATGCCCGGCCAGCGCGGCCGGCGTCTCGGGCGCGGGGTTGCGCGCCAGGTAGGCGGGGCTGGCGACCAGGTAGCGGCAGACGGTGCCGACGCGGCGCGCGATCAGGCTGCTGTCGGGCAGCGCGCCCACGCGGACACCGACATCGATGCCGTCCTCGACCAGGCTGACCCAGCGGTCCGACAGCACGACCTCGACCGAGACGTCGGGATGGGCTGCGAGGAAGGCGTCGATCACCGGGGTCAGCACGTTGCGGCCCAGGCTGAACGAGGCGGTGACCCTGAGATGGCCGCGCGGCTCGGCGGTCTCGCCCGCGACCGCGCGCTCGGCCTCCTCCATCGCGGCCAGCGCCCGGCGCGCGCCGGCGACGAACTGCCGGCCGGCCTCGGTCAGCTGCATCGCCCGCGTCGTGCGGCTGACGAGGCGCACGCCCAGCCGCTCCTCCAGCGCCGCGACGCTGCGGGTGACTCCGGCGGGCGAGAGCCTGAGCCGCCGCCCGGCCTCGGCGAAGCTCGGCGCCTCGGCGATCGCGGCCATCACTTCCATCTCGCGCAGTCGGTCCATGCCCGGCCTTTCGGTTTGCGCAACGATAAATTGTGATCGGCGGGCATTGGTGCAATCGGCCCCGGCGCCATCTCGGCGATGCGGCCGGCGCATGGCGGGTCGCACCGGACGGGGCCTGGACGGAGCCAATCCGGGGCCTGGAGGGGACCCGGACGGGGACGCCCCCGCCCGGCACGAGCGCACGAACCGAGGGAGGGGGCGATGACCCACGCCTATCACGATCTGGCCTTCACACCCCGCGCCCGGGCGCTGCAGACCCAGCACGGTAGCCGCAGCACCTATGCCCGCGCCGAGGGCGGGCCGGTCACGGGCGAGCGCATCGGGCCGGACGAGGCCGCCTTCATCGCGACGCGCGACAGCATGTACATCGCCAGCGTGTCCGAGACGGGGTGGCCCTATGTCCAGCATCGCGGCGGGCCGACGGGGTTCCTGCGGGTGCTGGACGAGCGCCGCCTCGGCTTCGCCGATTTCACCGGCAACCGGCAGTACATCACACTGGCCAACACCGCGCATGACGACCGGGTCTCGCTGTTCCTGATGGACTATGCCCGGCGCGGACGGCTCAAGATCATGGGGCATATGCGCCCCCTCGACCCGGCCGACACCGCGACGCTCGCGGCGCTGGCCGTGCCCGGCTACCGCGCCCGGGTCGAGCGCGGCATGGTGATCGAGGTCGCGGGCCTCGACTGGAACTGCCCCCAGCACATCACGCCGCGCTTCACCGAAGCCGAGGTCCGCGAGGCCATCCAGCCGCTGCACCAGCGCATCGCCGACCTCGAAGCCCGACTTGCCGCCGCCCGCGCGCCCGGGGACAGCGGCGACGGCGGCTGAGCGGAAAGTCGTCGCCATCCCCGCATGGCGGTATTGTGGCGGGTCTGTCCGCCGCGCCGTGCCCGGCCCGCGCGGGTGGGCGGGTGGGGCGTGGGCCGGGCACGGCGCGGCCTCCACACCCGCACCGCTCGCTTGCCTGCCAGGCGCCGCCCTGCCGCAGGGTACCAGCCCCCTCAGCCCGGGGCGTCCTCCACGACCTCCAGATGCAGCGCCGTCTCTTCGTAGGGGTGGGCGCGGGCGAGGTCCTCGTTCAGTTCGGTGCCGAGGCCGGGCTCGGTGGGGACGATGACGCAGCCGTCCTCCCAGCCGATCGGGCGGGTCAGCAGCGCGTTGTGGAAGCCGTCGAAGCGCTCGATGCTCTCCAGGATGAGAAAGTTGGGGATGCAGGCGCCGAAATGGATGTTGGCCATCGCCTCGACCGGGCCGGCATAGAGATGCGGCGCCATCTGGGCGTAATGCGTCTCGGCCATCGCGGCGATCTTCCTGGCCTCGAGAATCCCGCCGACCCGACCCAGCGCCGGCTGCAGGATCGAGGCCGCGCCCGTCTCCAGCACGCGGGCGAACTCGTACTTGGTCGCCAGCCGCTCGCCCGTGGCGATGGGCACGGCGGTCGCGCGCGCGACCTCGGCCATGCGCTCGGGCATGTCGGGCGGCACCGGCTCCTCGAACCAGAGGGGGTCGTAGGGCTCGATCCGGCGCGCCATCCGCTTGGCGCCCGAGACGGTGAACTGGCCGTGTGTGCCGAAGAGGAGGTCGGCGCGGTCGCCCACCGCCTCGCGCAGCCGCCGGCAGAACGCTTCCGAGCGGTCGAGATCGGCGATGCTCGGCTGGTGGCCGTCGTAGACGGTATAGGCGCCCGCGGGGTCGAACTTGAGCGCGGTAAAGCCGAGGGCGACGTAATGCGCCGCCCGCTCGGCCGCGGCGTCCGGGTCGGCGTAGACGGGGGCCTCCTTATCGGCATGGGTGTCGCCGTCGCCCGGCGGGTAGAGATAGGTGTAGGAGCGCAGCGCCTCGCGGCAGCGCCCGCCCATGAGGTCGCAGACCGGCCGCCCCGCCGCCTTGCCCACGATGTCCCAGCAGGCGATCTCCAGCCCCGAGAGCACGCCCACCAGCGACGGGTCGGGCCTGAGCGAATAGCCGCGGCCATAGACGACGCGCCAGAGATGCTCGATCCGGTGCGGATCGGCACCGTCGAAGTGGTGCGCGAACACGTCCTCGACCATGCGCGCCACGGTGTGCGGCCCGAACGAGGCGGCATAGACCTCGCCGATGCCCGTGATCCCGCAGGCAGTCGTCAGCTTGACGAAGATGAAATAGCGCCCGCCCTTGCGCGGTGGCGGGTTGGCGACGACGAAGACCTCCAGGTCGGCGAGCTTCACGACATCCTCCCCTCAGAACACGCGTGTGCCGAGCCTTAGCCGTCCCGGGGGCCGGCGCCAGCAGGAAAGCGTCGGCGCCGGGCGGGTTTTCACCGGCAGGGTCAGGACACGTCGGTCGCCACGCCCGCTCCGGCCCAGGCGGCCCGGGTCGCCGCCAGCGAGCCGTCGAGGTCGATCGCGGCGGTGAGGGGCTCGATCACGACGGCCTCGAACCCCTCGCGCCGGGCATCCAGCGCCGACCAGCCGACGCAGAAATCCGTGGCGATGCCGACCAGCACCACGCGGGCGACGCCCCGGTCGCGCAGATAGCCGGTGAGCCCCGTCGCCGTCCTGCGGTCGTTCTCGTAGAAGGCCGAGTAGCTGTCGATCCCCGGCCGGAAGCCCTTGCGGATCACCAGATGCGCGCGGTCGGTCTCGAGATCGGGGTGAAAGGCCGCGCCGTCGCTGCCCTGCACGCAGTGGTCGGGCCAGAGGGTCTGCGCCCCGTAGGCCATCTCGACGCTCTCGAAGGGCGCACGGCCGGGATGGGTCGAGGCAAAGCTGGAATGCCCGGCCGGGTGCCAGTCCTGCGTCAGGACCACGGTCGAGAAGCGCGCCATCAGCGCGTTGACCGGCCCCGCCAGCGCGGCGCCGCCGGCCACCGCCAGCGCGCCGCCCTCGCAGAAGTCGTTCTGCAGATCGACCACCACCAGCGCGTCATCGCCCATGATTTCCAGCGCCATTGCCGCCTCCCTTGCCGCCCGGCGAAAAAATCTGGGTCAACCTCGCAGATCGCCGCTTGCGCGCCAGCCCTTTCCGCGTCACAGACTGGTATACCAACAAATCGTGGTATACCACGGTGCGACAACGGCTCGCGTACAGGGGAGGATGGATGACGGCACCGGCTCGCAGAGCGTCGGTAGACCCGGCTCTTGCCCACCCGCTCGGCACGGCCGAGACGGGCGAGGCGGCCGATGCGTCCCGTGCCGCCGGTCGTCATGCACCGGTCCAGCGTGCCGGCAGGCCCGCCGCCGCGCCGGACGGCGCAACTCACGCCGCCGCGCCGGATGGTGCGACCAACGCCGCCGCGCCGGATGGCGCGACCAACGCCGCCGCGCCGGATGGCGGGACCAACGCCGCCGCGCCGGATGGTGCGACCCACGCTGCCGCGCCGCCGGTGCCCCAGACCGCCACGCCGCTCTCCCAGCCGATCTACGACGCCCTCCGCCGCTCGATCACCGCGCTCGACATCTACCATCCCGACACGCTGCTGCGGATGGACGAGCGGGGGCTGGCCGAGCGCTTCGGCATCTCGCGCACGCCCGTGCGCGCCGCCGTCCACCGGCTGGAGCAGGAGGGCTTCGTCGAGACGCTGCCCCGGCGCGGGGTCTTCATCCGCCGCCGCCCGCTCGCCGAGATCCTCGAGATGCTCGAAATGTGGGCGGCGCTCGAGGCCGCGGCGGCCCGCATCGCCTGCGCCCGCGCCCCCGAAGCCCTGCTCGCCACGCTGGAGGAGCAGGTGACCGGCTTCTCCGACGGGGCGGGCTCGCGGCTGAGCGAGTACTCCGAGGCGAACATCGACTTCCACCGCGCCGTGCTCGCGCTCTCGGCCAACTCGGTGATGATCGAGGCGGGGGACCGGCTGCTCGACCATCTGGCGGCCGTGCGCAGGCGGGCCATGGCCGATCCCGACCGCACCGAGCGCTCGCTGACCGACCACTCCGGCATCGTCGCGGCGCTGCGCGCGCGCCAGGCCGACCTCGCCGCCCGCCGGGTCGAGGCGCATACCGCCCGGCTCCACGCCTATCTCCGCCGCAGCTGGATGCGTCTGACCGAGGAGGCGCCGGGCGAGCCGCTCGCGCCCCAGATGGCCGAGATGGCCGCCTCGCGCTCCCACCTGCGGCCCCCCCACGACACAGAGAAAACGAACGGAGGAAGCCATGGCGCTCGCATCGCAGACCGCGCATGACACGCTGGCCCAGAAGAGCACGGACGAAGGCGTCGTCTCGGGCGGCCGTCTCGTCGCCAAGGCACTGAAGGCCGAGGGCGTCGACACGATCTTCACCCTCTGCGGCGGTCACATCATCGACATCTACGACGGCTGCATCGACGAGGGCATCCGCATCGTCGACGTCCGCCACGAGCAGGTCGCGGCCCATGCCGCCGACGGCTATGCCCGCCAGACCGGCAAGCTGGGCTGCGTGGTCACCACCGCCGGCCCCGGCTGCACCAACGCGGTCACGGGCGTCGCCACCGCGTTCCGCTCGGAGAGCCCGATCCTGCATATCGGCGGCCAGTCCTCGCTGACCCAGCACAAGATGGGCTCGCTGCAGGACCTGCCGCATGTCGACATGATGGCGCCGATCACCAAGTTCTCGTCGGGCGTCTTCTCGACCGAGCGCATCGCCGACATGATCTCGATGGCCGCGCGCGAGTGCTTCGCCGGCGCCTATGGCCCGAGCTACCTCGAGATCCCGCGCGACATCCTCGACGCCGAGATCCCCGTCGAGAAGGCACGCATCCCCGTCCCCGGCAAGTACCGCGCCAGCCCGCGGGTGATGGCCGACCACGCCGATATCGAGAAGCTGGCCGACATCCTGGTGAACGCCGAGCGCCCGGCGGTGCTGTTCGGCCAGCAGGTCTTCGCCAGCGGCAGCACCGACGAGGCGATCGCCTTCGCCCGTGCGCTGGACATCCCGGCCTACATGAACGGCGCCTCGCGCGGCATGCTGCCCCCGGGCGACCCGCACCACTTCGACCGCACCCGCTCGCTGGCCTTCAAGGAGGCCGATGTCATCCTGATCGTCGGCACGCCGTTCGACTTCCGCATGGGCTATGGCAAGCGGATCTCGAACGACCTGACGCTGGTGCAGCTCGACCTCGACTACAGGACGGTCGGCAAGAACCGCGACATCGACCTCGGCATTCCCGGCCATCCGGGTGCCAACCTCTCGGCCGTCGTCGCGGCGGCCTCGGCGCGGATCGACGCCGGCAAGAAGCAGCTCCGCCAGCAGTGGATGGAGAAGCTGCGCGTGGCCGAGGCCAAGGCGCTCGAGAAGCTGATGCCGCTGTTCACCTCGGACCGTTCGCCGATCCATCCCTATCGCCTGGCCTGGGAGATCAACGAGTTCCTCGGCGAGGACACGATCTATATCGGCGACGGCGGCGACGTGGTGACGATCTCGGCGCAGGCCGTGCGCCCGCGCGGGCCCGGCCAGTGGATGGACCCGGGCGCGCTCGGCTCGCTCGGCGTCGGCACCGGCTTTGCGATGGCGGCCAAGCTGGCGCATCCGAACAAGGAGGTGATGTGCCTCTACGGCGACGGCTCGTTCGGCATGACGGCCTTCGACATGGAGGTCGCCCAGCGTTTCGGTGCGCCGTTCCTGGCGGTCATCGGCAACAACTCGGCGATGAACCAGATCCGCTATGGCCAGATCGCCAAGTACGGGCAGAACCGCGGCGATATCGGCAACAAGCTGGGCGATGTCGAGTTCTCGAAGTTCGGCGAGATGATCGGCGGTTATGGCGAGGAGGTCCGCGAGGCCGACCAGATCCAGCCGGCGATGCGCCGCGCCCGCGAGGCGATCGCCGCCACCGGCAAGTGCGCCGTCGTCAACGTCTGGATCGACCCCAACGAATACGCCCCGGGCACCAAGGCCCAGACGATGTACAAGTGATCATGGGCCGCTGCGCCGGGGGATGGCGCGGCGGCCTCCGTTTCTCTGACGAGGGAGCTCTAGACCGATGAAAGCCCTGGAAGGCGTCAAGATCCTGGACTTTACCCATGTGCAGTCGGGCCCGACCTGCACGCAGCTCCTGGCCTGGTTCGGCGCGGACGTGATCAAGGTCGAGCGGCCGGGCGTCGGCGATGCCACGCGCAAGCAGCTGGTCGATGTGGAGGGCGCGGACAGCCTCTACTTCACGATGCTGAACCACAACAAGCGCTCGATCGAGCTGAACCCCAAGACGCCGAAGGGCAAGGAGGTTCTCACCAGGCTGGTCGAGACCTGCGACGTGCTGGTCGAGAACTTCGCGCCCGGCGCGCTCGACCGCATGGGCTTTTCCTGGGAGCGGATCCAGGAGATCAATCCGCGCATGATCATGGCCTCGGTCAAGGGCTTCGGCCCGGGCAAGTACGAGGACTGCAAGGTCTACGAGAACGTCGCGCAATGCGCCGGCGGCTCGGCCTCGACCACCGGCTTCGTCGACGGCCCGCCGCTCGTGACGGGGTCGCAGATCGGCGACAGCGGCACGGGCCTGCACCTCGCGCTCGGCATCCTCGCCGCGCTCTACCAGCGCGAGACGAGCGGGCGCGGGCAGAAGGTGCTGGCGCCGATGCAGGACGGCGTGCTCAACCTCTGCCGCGTCAAGCTGCGTGACCAGCAGCGCCTCGAGAAGGGCCCGCTCAAGGAGTATTCGCAGTTCGGCGAGGGGGTGCCCTTCGGCGAGGCGACGCCGCGCGCGGGCAACGACTCGGGCGGCGGCCAGCCGGGCCGGATCCTCAAGTGCAAGGGCTGGGAGACCGATCCCAACGCCTACACCTACTTCATCATCCAGGCCGCGGTCTGGGAGAAGGTCGCCGATGTCGTGGGCGAGCCCGACTGGAAGACCGATCCCGGCTATGCCACGCCGCCCGCGCGCCTCGACAAGCTGACCAGGATCTTCGAGCGGATCGAAGAGTGGACGATGACCAAGACCAAGTTCGAGGTCATGGACATCTGCAACCCGCTGAACATCCCCGTCGGCCCGATCCTGTCGATGAAGGAGCTGATGGAGGACGAGGGCCTGATGGCCACCGGCACCATCGTCAAGGTCCCGCATCCCGAGCGCGGCGACTACGTCTCGGTCGGCTGCCCGATCAAGATGAGCGACAGCCCGGTCGAGGTCACGCGCTCGCCGCTGCTCGGCGAGCACACCCACGAGATCCTGGCCGAGGTGCTGGGCTACTCGGGCGAGGACATCGCCGAGATCGCCGGCTCCGGCGCCATCGGCCAACTGCCCAAGGCGGCTGAGTAAGTCTGATGGAAGCGGGCGAGATCAGTAGGCCCATGGCCGAGGACGCTGCGGCGTGGGAGGCGATCAAACCTCTCACGCCGGAGGCCTCGGTTGAACTGCTGCAGATTCTGGTCCGCCGCTACGGCTTCGACGAGGAGAAGATCTGGTGGTGGTCGGACGAACTCCCCCACGTCGACCGGGCAACTCTGCCGGCCGATGACCACGGGAAGGCGCTGCGCCAGATCTTCTCGACCGCCGAGACCATCTTCTTTGCTCCAACCGATGAGATGCCGTCGCCTTGGCTTGTCTATGAAACTTCTTTGGAGACCCTGATTGCTTTCCTGTCTGACTGTCGTTTCTTTGAATATCTCGTAACGAACGTAGCCAAAGATACCGTAGCGCTGGAGGATCATCACTTCACAGTGCATGTCCTCAAGATACGGGAGACGGCGGATGCCTAACAGAAACATTAGTGATGACGAAGAAGCGGGCTGGCTCACGATGTTGAGCGTCATCGGCGTTCTCGGCGTGGTGGTACTGGCTCTGCTTTACTTCCCCGAACTGCGGCCGGACGAGGCGGTTCTGGACTGCGACCGGCAGGGCGGCGTCTGGTCGTCGGAGACCGGGCACTGCCAGCGCTCGGACAGCCCGGCCGCGGGGCTTGCGGCCTGAGACGACCGGGCGCCGCTGGCGCCGGATGACGGAACACGGGCAGGAGCCCAGGACATCGAGGTGCCCGCGAGAGGCGCCATGGGAGGAACGGGATGAGACTGATCGTGAACGGCCAGCAGGCCTTCGGGCGCGCGGCGCTGGAGAAGATCCTCGAGGCCGGCAAGGACGAGGTCGTCGGCGTCTACACCGCGCCCGACAAGGAGGGCCGGCCGGTCGACCCGATCAAGGAGTGCGCGCTCGAGCGCGGGCTGCCGCTGTTCCAGCCGCCGAACTACAAGGACGAGGCGGTGCTCGAGGAGATGCGCGGCCTCAAGGCGGACCTGATGGTCATGGCCTACATGATCATCTTCGTGCCCGAGGCGGCCCGCTCGATCCCGACGCATGGCTCGATCTGCTTCCACCCGTCGCTGCTGCCGCTGCACCGGGGGCCGTCCTCGATCAACTGGGCGGTGATCGGCGGCGCGACCAGGACGGGGCTCACCTGGTTCTACCCGGACGACGGGCTGGACGAGGGCGACGTGCTGCTGAGCCGCGAGGTCGAGGTCGGGCCGGACGACACGCTGGGCGACGTCTATTTCAAGAAGATCTTCCCGCTCGGCGTCGAGACGACGCTGGAGGCGATCGACCTGATCCGCTCGGGCAACCCGCCGCGGACGGCGCAGGACGAGAGCCGCGCGACCTACGAGAGCTGGTGCCGCAAGAAGGACGCTGGCGTCGACTGGTCCAAGCCGGTGGCCGATGTCTACAACCTGATCCGCGGCTGCAATCCCCAGCCCGGCGCCTGGACGATGCTGGGCGAGGGCGAGGTGCAGCTCTACGACGCGCGCCGGGTCGAGGCCGAGGGCAAGCCCGGCGAGGTCGTTTCCGTGTCCGATGACGGCGTTGTCGTCGCCGCGTCGGGGGGCGCGATCCTGCTAAAGCGCGTGCGCCCGGCCGGCGGCGGCAAGATCACCGCAGCCGAATGGGCGGCCGGCGCCGGGCTTGCCCCCGGTGCCGTTCTCGGCGGCTGACCCGCCTCAAGCGCCGCTCGCCGGCACCACCCCGTCACGGCCGAACCGCATAGCGGCGGCCAACCCCTGGGAGCCCCCATGTCCGACATCGAGATTGCCCGCAAAGCCGACAAGAAACCGATCCAGGAGATCGGCGCCAAGCTCGGCATCCCGGCCGAGAGCCTGCTGCCCTACGGCCATGACAAGGCGAAGGTCTCGGCCGACTTCATCAAGTCGCTGGCCGACCGGCCGGACGGCAAGCTGATCCTGGTGACCGCGGTCAACCCGACGCCGGCGGGCGAGGGCAAGACGACCACGACCGTGGGCCTCGGCGACGGGCTGAACCACATCGGCAAGAAGGCCTGCATCTGCATCCGCGAGGCCTCGCTCGGCCCGAACTTCGGCATGAAGGGCGGCGCGGCCGGTGGCGGCTACGCGCAGGTCGTGCCGATGGAGGAGATGAACCTCCACTTCACCGGCGACTTCCACGCGATCACCTCGGCGCACAACCTGCTCGCGGCGATGATCGACAACCACATCTACTGGGGCAACGAGCTGGAGATCGACGTCCGCCGCGTTGCGTTCCGCCGCGTCCTCGACATGAACGACCGGGCGCTGCGCCAGATCAACGCCTCGCTCGGCGGCGTGGCCAACGGCTTCCCGCGCGAGGCCGGCTTTGACATCACGGTGGCGTCCGAGGTCATGGCGATCCTCTGCCTCGCCTCGGACCTCGCGGACCTGCAGGCGCGGCTCGGCCGGATCGTGGTCGCCTATCGCCGCGACCGCTCGCCCGTCACCTGCGCCGACATCAAGGCCGACGGCGCGATGACGGTGCTGCTCAAGGACGCGATGCAGCCCAACCTGGTGCAGACGCTTGAGAACAACCCGGCCTTCGTCCATGGTGGGCCGTTCGCGAACATCGCGCATGGCTGCAACTCGGTGATCGCGACCAAGACGGCGCTCAAGCTGGCCGACTACGTGG
>JBCBPG010000030.1:0-13998 GCA_039820865.1 Pseudomonadota bacterium | reverse complement strand
TGACGATAGAGATCGACAGCGCGGCTTTGGCGGCAGAAGCGGGGATCGCCCTCGATGCGAGCACCCGCTCTCGGCTCAACCACCGCCGCGCCCTCACCATCGCGAAGCGCGGTCACGAAACAAAACTTGTCCTCGGCGAGACTATCGCAAGCGCCCCTGACGCTGCCCTCATCGCACTGCTGGCCGAGGCGCATGAGGCGATGGACGCTCTGCGGACCGGTAACCATCCATCGATCCGCGCGCTGGCCCGTGCACTCGGTCGCGAGAACCGCCGCGTCGCCCGATCGCTCCCGCTTGCCTTCCTCGCCCCCGATATCGTCGAGGCGATCATCGAGGGCCGCCAGCCGCCATCGCTCACGGCCTCGACGCTGCTCAAGCTTGACGACCTCCCGCTCTCGTGGCCCGAGCAACGCTGCCGCCTCGGCTTCGACGGCATTCCCGGCGCCTAAGGCCGAGACGGGCGTGCGGTCTGCATCGCCCGGGGTCACGCCAAATGCGCGACAGAGCATACGGCGCCCGAAAGCCGCCGCTCGGCCCGCGGAACCCCGGTTTTTGCCCTCACAGTCGGCAGACCTGGCGCTAACCGTCTGAAATGTCGGGCAAACCCCGAGCGCCCTCACGGAGCGGAGATCTCGGGGAGTGAGTGGTGGCGAGGGAGAGACTTGAACTCTCGACCTCACGATTATGAGTCGTGCGCTCTAACCGGCTGAGCTACCTCGCCACGGTGAGCGGGCAGATACGGGAGGGCGGCGGGCGCGTCAACCCGCCGGCGGTGCGCATCGCCGCGGGAAGGACGGCGCTGCATCAGCTGCATGGCCTGCTTTCCGCGAGCACCCCGGCCCCGGCGTCGTCACCTCCGCGCCGACGCAACATGGTGTCGGCACATTGCTGGTGTAGATGTGCATGCATTGGAAACCGAGCAGGCCGCGCGCCGGGGGCATTCATGAACAAGACCCATGCGGACGACGATCCCTTTGCCATCTATGACGATCTCCTGGCGCCACTGGTGGCGGCCCATGGTGCACTCGACGACGAGGTCCTGTCCTCGCCGCTGATGATGTTCGGGGTGAGCTTTCTCAGGCGCGCCGCGGACGGGCTCTACGTCGTCTACGAACCGTCCCACCTGGAGGAGACCGAGAGCCGCGAGGGGCTGAGGTTCGCGCTCTTCGTCGTGGCAAAGGCGCCGGAGGAGGCGCTGACCGACCTGCTCACGGCCATCGCCGACTATGTGCTCGACCATGAGATCGGCGACGGGGACACCCTCGATCTCGCCGCGCTGGAGATCGACGGGCTGCCCTCGACCGAGGCCCGGTTCCGGCTGTTCTCGCGCGCGCCCGAGGGCTACGGCCTCTACGAGCTCCGCTTCGAGGCCTGATCGCCCCCTCAGCCGATGACGCGACCGAGGAGCGAGAGCCAGTTGTCGCGCGCGATCCTGGCGATCAGCGCCTCGCCATAGCCGGCGCGGCGCATGGCGCCGACCAGGCGCTGCAGGCCCGTCACGTCGTCGATCTCGCGCGGCAGCAGGCAGCCGTCGAAGTCGGAGCCGAGCGCCACGCCCTCCTCGCCGAGGCGGCCGAGCAGGTGGTCGAGGTGGCGCAGCATCACGTCCAGCCCCGTGTCACGGTTGTGCCGGCAGTCCGGCCGCAGGAAGGCCACGTGGAAGTTGAGCCCGACGAGGCCCCCCCGCTCGGCGACCGCGTCGAGCTGCCTGTCGGTGAGGTTGCGCGCCGAGGGGCAGATCGCGTGGGCGTTGGAATGCGAGGCGACCAGCGGCTGGTCGGTCGTGGCGGCGACGTCCCAGAACCCCTTTTCGGTCAGGTGCGCGCAGTCGACCAGGATGCCCATCGCCTCGCAGGTCGAGACCAGCGCGCGGCCGGCCGGCGTCAGCCCCTCGCCCGGGTCGAGGTCGGGCTGGGCCGCCATGGGCGCGCCATGGCCGAAGGCGTTCGGCCGCGACCAGACGGGGCCGAGCGAGCGGAGCCCGGCGGCGTGCAGGATCTCGAGCGCGGCGAGATCGGTATCGATGCACTCGGCCCCCTCGATATGGGGCACGATGGCGAGGCGCCCGGCCGCCGCGGCGGCGTCGATCCCGGCGCGGTCGGCAACGATGGCGACGCCCTCGGGGTTCTGGCGGGCAAAGCGCCGCAGGCGCGCGAAGAGCGCCATGGTGAAGGCGAGCGCGCGCGCCTGGTCGACCTCGCCCGCCGCCATCAGCGCCGCATCGGCGGGATCGGGGACCGGCGCGGCCTCGTCGCCGGCGGCACCGGAACCAGCGACGGAGGCATCGCCGCCCGCGATTTCGTCGGCCATCCCCGCGCCACCGCCGTCGGCGCGCGCCAGCCCCGTCGGCGTGAACATCGCGAAGAGCCCGCCGGCAAGCCTGGCCCGACGCGCGCGCGGCAGGTCGATGTCGAGGCGCCGCAGCCGCCACCCGCCCGGTGCGCCCGGCGGCGTCGTGTCCTCAAGCGCCAGGTCGCGGGGGCGGCCGGCCCGGGCGGCAAGCTCGGCGCGCAGGATCGTGTCGTTATGGCCGTCGAAGACCGCGACCGGGGGCCCGGCGGCATCGGCCACGGCCGGGTCGGACGCGGTCTCGGCATCGCCGTCGGTCGCGCCGGCCCCCGGGGTGGCAGCGCGGGCGGGGGGCCGCGCGGCGGCCGGGCGGCCATGGCGGCCAGTCGTCTCGGTCATCGTGCCCCCCTGCCCGGCCGGCCACGGTATCCGGGAGAGGCCCCGCGGCGCCGGCATCAAGCGTTTTGCACCGCCGGCGCGCCGAGGCCAAGCCATCCGGCACGCCACCCTCGCCGCCGATCCTCCGCCGGCGCCCGGGCGTGCACGGGCGTATCAGAGGCGTCGCGGCGGCGTTGCGGCGGCGTTGCGGCGGGGGGCCGGACTGCGCGCGTTGCGAGGAAAGACCCTAAACCAGCTGTTTACGCTAACGCCCCAGTATCCATCTGCGTTTCGCGTATGGGTTCGGAGGGCGGTGTGCGTGACCAGGCCCCAGCGGGGTGGCGCCGATGGGCAGCTGCGCCACCCCGCCCTTTTTTCCGTTGCAGTACCCCGGGACCGGCCGGGCAAGGGGCGCGCGCCTGCCGGCGTGGCCCCGCTTCGTGGATGCGCGGGAGACCGTGGACCGCGACCGGCCAGCCGGAAGGGCCGTCGCGCGGTTGGCCGCGCCGACACCCGCCCGGGTCGCGCTGCGCCCGGCGGGGCCCGGGGCGCCGCCATCATCCGCGCGTCGCCACCTCACCCTTGGCCCGCGCGCTGCATGACACCGGACGGCCGGGCAGACAGCCGGGACCGTTTGCGGCGGACGGCGTGCGGCTCCCCCGGGTGACCCGGCCGCGGCGGGGGCGCCTGCGCTCGGCGCTGCTGGCAGCCTGCGCCGTGCTGCCGGCTCTCCTGCTCCCGTCCCTGCTGCCCGACACGGCCGCGGCCGGGGCCTGGACGCGCGAGCCCGGCGACGGCGTCGTCATCACCTCGATCGGGCGCCAGGCGACACCGCAGACGCTCTTCACCCTCGGCCCCGCCTCGCCCGACAAGACGACCGCGCAGGTCTATGCCGAGTATGGCCTGACCGAGAAGCTGACGCTCGGCGCCAGTCTCTTCAGCGAGACGAGGATCGGCAGCGACGGCATGAGCTCGGCGAATGGTGCGGCGTTCCTGAGGGTGCGCCTGCACCGCGACGACCAGGGCAACGCGGCGGCGGTGCAGATCGGCGCGGCCGCCCCCCTCGAGGAGCTGATCGGCGGCCCCTTCGGCGGCAGCCAGCCCGAGAGCACGGCCGAGCTCCGCATCTCGGGGCTCGCCGGGACCAGCTGGTGGGGCGACTGGGGCAGCGTCTTCGTCACCTCGGCCGCGGGGCTGGCCTGGCGGAGCGAGAATGCCCCGGACGAGCTCCGCGGCGAACTGACCGCCGGCTACAAGATCGACGACTGCTGCATGGCGATCCTCGGCAGCTATCTCACCGTCCCGGTGATCGGCGAGGGCGACACCAGCTACAAGCTCGCCCCCTCCTTCGCCTACTCCCTGCCCCGCGCCGCGGACGCGCCGGAGGACGAGCCGCGGCGCACCACCTTCCAGCTCGGCCTCAGCCTCGAGGCGGTGGGCGAGGGCGACACCGTCGGCCTCACCTTCTCCATCTGGCGCCGCTTCTGAGGGGCGCGCGGGGCGAGACCCGGGACGGGATCTCGCCCAGCGCTCGACCACCGCCTGCCGTCACGGCGCGCGCCTCGCCGGTCGGCCGGCCTTGACCCGTGCCGCCACCGCCGCACCCTCACCAGGATCGCCGCCCGCCGAGGAGGTCCGCATGACCCGCCGCACCCATCGCCCCGCGCCTCTCCCCGGGCCTCTCCCCGGGCCTCTCCCTGGGCGTCGCCCTGCCCTGCCCCGCGGCCGGGCCGCGACGTCAGGCATCGCGCTCGCGCTGGCCGCCATCCTCGCCCTGCCCCTCGCCGCAGCGGCCCAGGGGGTCGATACCGCGGGCATCCGCGCGGTGATCGAGCGCCAGATCGCGGCCTTTCTCAGGGACGATGTCGACGCCGCCTGGACCTTCGCCGCACCCTCGATCCAGGGCAAGTTTGCCACGCCCGAGAACTTCGGCCGCATGGTGCGCGAGGGCTATCCGATGATCTGGCGCCCTGAGCGCTACAGCGTGGGCGAGGTGAGCGAGACACCGGGCGGTCCCGTCCAGACGGTCACCTTCGTCGACACCGACGGCACCGCCTGGGAGGCGGACTACACCATGCGCCTCGTCGACGGCGACTGGCGGATCGCCGGCGTCTCGCTCCGCCGCCTGCCCGGCATCAGCAGCTGATCGGGATTGCGCGCACCGCCCGCCACGGGACGCACCAGCCACCGGGCACCGGCGCCAGCCGCCGCCGCCCGACCGGCACCGGCCACGGGCGCGGCACCCGATAGGCGGCCCGGTCACCCCGCCGCTCAGCGTTCGGTGAACTTGAACTCGATACGGCGGTTGGCAGCGAAGACGGCGGGGTCGTCGCTGTCGACCAGGGGCTGGAACTCGCCGAAGCCGGTCGCGGCCAGGCGGTTCGGCGGCACGCCCTCGTTGTCGACGAGGTACTGCACGACCGAGAGGGCGCGCGCCTGGGAGAGCTCCCAGTTGCTGCGATAGCGCCCGCCACCGCCCAGCGGCGTGGCGTCCGTGTGCCCGTCGACGCGCAGGATCCAGTTCAGCCCATCGGGCACGTCGGCCGAGACGGTGCGCAGCACCTCGCCCAGCTTCTGCAGCTCCCCCCGCCCCTCGGGGCCGAGACTGGCCGAGCCGGGCGCGAACAGCACCTCGGACTGGAAGACGAAGCGGTCCCCGACGATCTGGATATCCGCCCGGCCGCCGAGCACGTCACGCATGCGCCCGAAGAACTCGGAGCGAAAGCGCGAGAGCTCCGAGACCTTCTGGGCAAGCGCCGCGTTCAGCTGGCTGCCGAGGCTCTCGATGCGCACCTGCTGGGCTGCGTCGCGCTCGGACGCATCGTCGAGCAGCGCCTGCAGGCCCGAGAGCTGGTCGCTGAGCGCTGCCACCTGGCGGTTGAGGAGCGCCGTGCGCCGCGCCTCCTCGGCCGCCTGTTCGCGGGCGTCCGCCAGCCGGCGCTCGGCTTCGGCCAGCAGGCGCGCCTCGGCGTCGGCCTCCGAGCTGCCGGCGGCCAGCGCGGCCTCGGCATCGTCGCGCGCCGCCTCGGCGGCGGCGAGCAGCGTCAGCGTCTCCTCGGCCTCGCGCCGGGCGGCCTCCAGCTCCAGCGAGAGCGCGGTCAGCTCGGTATCGCTCTCGGCCAGGCGCTGGCGGAGCGTTTCGGCCGCCAGCAGTTCCAGCGCGCGGGCCGACTCGGTCTCGCTCAGCGCCTCGGCCGTCTCCTCCAGCCGCGCCAGCGCCTCGGCCCGCGCGGCCTCCAGCTCGGCCAGCGACGAGCGGGCGGCGGCAAGGTCGGTGCCCTCGGCCTCGAGCGCGGCCTCCAGCGCGGCGACGCGGCTTGCCTGTTCGGCGATCGTGGTCGCATCGGTCTCGGCCGCGCTTTCGAGGCTGGCGATCCGGCGCGCCTGTTCGTCGAGCGAGGCCTGGCGGTCGGCCAGCGCCGCCTCCAGCGCGGCGATGCGACCGTCGCGGGCGTCCAGCGCCTCGCCCCGGTCGGCCAGCGCCGCCTCGCGGTCCTCCAGCTCGCCGGACAGCGCCGCGATGCGCGCGGCCTGCGCCTCGGCCGCCTCGGCGCTCTCGGTGAGGTCCGTCTCGAGGCGCGCGAGGCGGGCGGCCTGGGCGTCACGCTCGGCGGCGAGGGACTGCAGCCGCTGGTCGCGCTCGGCCACGCTCGCCTCGAGTGCCGCGATGCGGGCGGTCAGCGCGGCGGCGCGCGCCTCCAGCGCGGCACGGGTCTCGTCGAGGGCGGCGATGCGCTGGTCGCGGTCGGCGGTCTGGTCGCCGAGGGCCGCGATCTCGTCGGCGAGGCGGGCGATCTCGTCGCGCCGGGCGGCGAGATCGGCGGTCAGGGTCTCGATGCGCCGCGCCTGGGCATCGCGCCGGGCCGTCAGCGCGGCGACCTCGGCCTCCAGCGCCTCGATCCGCTCGGCACGCGCGGCAAGCGCAGCGGTGTCCTCCGCCGCCCCGGCCTCCAGCGCGGCCAGCAGGCGCAGCGCCCGGCTCTCGGCCGCGGTCGCGCTCTCGGCCTCGCCGGCCAGGCGGTCGCGATCGGCGGTCAGCGTGGCGATCTCGGCCTCCAGCGCGGCGCGGCGGGCGGCCAGCGCTCGGGCGGCCTCGGCCTCGCGGTCGCGCGCCTCGCTCAGGCTGGCCACCTGGTCGTTGAGATCGGCGATCTCGGCCTGGGCCTGGGTGGCGGCGCGGGCATTGGCCTCGGCGCGGCGCTCGGCCTCGGTGCGGGCGTCGCGCACCTCGGCCAGCGCGGCCTCCAGGCGCTGGCGCTCGGCCCGGGCGGCGTCGAGATCCAGGCCGAGGCTGTCGATCTGGGCGCTCAGCCGGCGCCGCTCCTCGGTCCGCGTCGAGAGGGTGGCGCGCAGCTCCTGCACGGCGTCCTCGGCCTCGGTGCGCGCCGTCCGCTCAAGCGAGAGCGCATCGGCCAGCGCCGCCAGCTCGCCCGAGAGGCGGCCGAGCTCGCTCTGCTGCTGGGCGATCACGTCGTCCTGCTCGGCCAGTTCCTCGGACTGCGTGACCACGGTCTCCTGCAGCGTGAACTGGGCGATCATGAAGATCGACAGCACGAACATCAGGATCAGCAGCAGCGCCGTCATCACGTCGACGAAGCCCGGCCAGACCGAGGCCTCGAAGCGGGCGCCGCTGCGGCGGGTATAGGCCATCCGGCGTCAGCTCCCGCCGCCGGTCGATGTCCGCGCGTCGATGAGCTGGATCAGCGTGCGGAGCTCGGAGCGGAGCGCCTGCGTCGCCTCGTGGCGGCCGACGGTCAGGTCGTCGGCGAGCTGGCGGAGCTGGGTGTCGACCGAGCGCAGATGCGACTTGGTCTCGGCATCCATGCCGCCCGAGCGCCGTCCCTCCAGCGCGCGGTCGAGAAGCTGCACCATCGCCTGCTGGCCCGAGGCGACCGAGGCCTGGGCCGCGTCGATGCGCTTCAGCACCGTCAGCTGGGCATAGTCGCGGCCCGACTGGTTCTCGCGCGCCTCGCGCATCTCGTGGACCATCTGGGCGACGGCGGAACGCTCGTGCTCGATCTGCTCGGCCATCTGGCGGACGACATCGGCGGCGCGGGCGAGGCGGTTCTCGGCCTCGATGCGCGCGACCTCGGCCTTGGTCGCGAACTCGGTTGTCTTCTCCAGTCCCTCGTCGACGCGCTCCAGCAGCGCGACCAGCGCGCTGTCCGGCCCCTCGCCCTCGCTGACCAGCCCGAGGCGGGTGAAGGAGGACATCCACTCCTCCATCTCGCGGAAGAAGCGGTTCTGGGCATGGCCGGCGAAGATGTCGAGAAGGCCGACGACCAGCGAGCCCGCGAGGCCGAGCAGCGACGACGCGAAGGCGGTGCCCATGCCGCCGAAGAGCGCGACGATGCCGGCCAGGAAGGTCTGGAACCGCCCGCCCCCGCCCGAGCCGTCCGAGACGCCGGTATCCTCGAAGAAATCGGCCAGCGTGCCCTCGAGCGCGCTGACGGTCAGCGACAGGCCGTAGAAGGTGCCGAGCAGACCGATGAGGATCAGCACGTAGATGATGTAGCGCGTGATGTCGCGCGCCTCGTCCAGCCGCTGGGAGACGCTGTCCAGCACCACGCGCGTCGACGAGGCCGCGAGGCGCTTGGACATCCGCCCCTCGCGCATCAGCGGCGACATGGCGGCCAGCAGGCGGGGCGGCTTGTTGCCCTCCTCGAAATTGCGGTCGAGATCGCGCAGCCAGCGCACGGCGGCCGAGAGCTGGAAGACCTGGAGGAAGGTGGCGAACGCGCCGATCGCGAAGACGAACACGATGATCGCGTTCAGGATCGGGTTGGCCTCGAAGATCGGCCGGATCTGCGGCAGCAGCACGGTGACGGCGGTGAAGACCACGACCAGCACGGTCACCATCGGCAGGATCTGCCGGGTGGGCGGCGAGAACTCGATCTCGACCTCTTCCCTGCTGCTCATTCTGCGGGCCCTCGACTTACCCGGCGTTCCCGCGCGGTACTCCCCTCGGGGGCGACCTTAGTTCTTTCAGCCCCTTGGGCTAGCTCTTTCGCGCGGCCCCCGGGCCTCTCGGGACGGGGAGCGCGCGGAGAGCGACCGATACGCCACGCTCACCGCGTCACGAGCGGCACGAAGGCGGTGTGGATCTCGGCATTGGTGGCGATCACGCCGCCCGAGACCAGCGGATCATCGCCGCCGAGGGGCGCGACGAAGCCGCCTGCCTCCTGCACCAGCAGCAGCCCCGCGGCGATGTCCCAGACCTGCAGCTCGCGCTCCCAGTAGCCATCGTAGCGGCCCGCGGCGACATAGGCGAGGTCGAGCGAGGCGGCACCGAAGCGGCGCACGCCCGCGGTGCGCGGCAGCACCTCGGCCAGGTCCTTGAGCGTCGCCGGCAGGGTGCGCTTGGCGGCGAAGGGCAGACCGGTGGCGAAGATCGCGCCCTGCAGCTCGCGCCGTGCCGAGACGCGGGCGCGGCGGTCGTTGACCCAGGCGCCCGCGCCGCTCTCGGCCACGAACATCTCGTCCTTGGCCGGGTCGTAGACGACCGCCGAGACGATCTTGCCCTTGTGCTCGAGCCCGATCGAGACCGCCCAGTGCGGCAGGCCATGCAGGAAGTTGGTCGTGCCGTCCAGCGGATCGACGATCCAGCGCCGCGTGTCGTCCTTGCCCGGCGTCTCGCCCGTCTCCTCGCCGATCCAGCCATAGGCGGGGCGCGCCTCCATCAGCGTCTCGCGGATCAGCGCCTCGGCCTTGCGGTCGGCCGAGGAGACGAAGTCGCCCGCGCCCTTCACGCTGACCTGCAGGTTCTCGACCTCGCCGAAATCGCGCACCAGGCTGCGCCCGGCGCGTCGCGCGGCCTTGATCATGACGTTGAGATTGGGTGAGCCGCTGCTCATGGGGCCTCTCGGGCGTTGGAGCGCCTCCAGACCGGCAGCCGCCGCGTGACGGTGCCCCCGGCGGGCGCAACGGTGCGTTTCACGCACCCTACGGCGGGGGCGCAGCGGTTGCACGGTGCGTGGAGCGCACCGCCGGCCACGCGCGTCAGGCGCGCTCGACGTATTCGAAGGTCTCGGTATTGACGACGATCTTCTCGTCCTGCCCGACGAATGGGGGCACCATCACGCGCACGCCGTTGTCGAGGACGGCGGGCTTGTAGCTGTTGGCCGCCGTCTGGCCCTTCACGACCGGCTCGGTCTCGGCGATCGTGCAGATCACCTTCTCGGGCAGCGCGGCCGACAGCGCCTCGGCCTCGTAGTACTCGATCGTCACCGTCATGCCGTCCTGCAGGAACGGCCGGCGGTCGCCCAGGATATCGGCCGGCAGCTCGATCTGCTCGAAGGTCTCCTGGTCCATGAAGACCAGCATGTCGTCCGACTGGTAGAGGAACTGCTGGTCCTTCTGCTCGAGGCGCACGCGCTCGACCTTGTCGGCCGAACGGAAGCGCTCGTTCAGCTTTGAGCCGTTGCGCAGGTTCTTGAGCTCGACCTGGGCGAAGGCGCCGCCCTTGCCCGGTTTGACATGGTCCGTCTTGACCGCGACCCAGAGGCCGCCGTTATGCTCGAGCACGTTACCCGAGCGGATCTCGTTGCCATTGATCTTGACCATGCGCCTCGCTCCGACCCTGCCCCGGGCGCCGGCGGCGGCCAGGCGGACCGCGCGGCTGGCGCCACGGCCGGGCCTATAGCGGCGGCGGCGCGGCTTGGGAAGGGAAAGGAGGCGCCGACGCAGCCCGGGGGCAGCCCGTCGTCAGCCCGGGGGCCGCGCGTCGTCAGTCCGGGGGCCGCGGGGCGCGCGCGGCCACGGCCAAGGCCGGGTTGCCGCACCACGGTCGCGCTATCGTCCGCGGATGGCCGCCGACGCTCCCCATCCCGACCGCAATCCCGTGGCTCAGTGGCGTTCATGTCGAGAGCGTTGCGGCCGTGGCCGCGCTGGTACGGGCGTGTTTGCGGGCGTGTTCTCCCGGGCAGGCGTGTGGAGGCGTCGATGTGTGCGCGTGAGGTGATGGCCGCGACGGTTGCGGCAGCGGCGACCGATCCGGGAGGCGTGCGCTCCGGCCCCCGCCACACCGTCGGCCCAGATCGCGCCGGGGCGGCCGCCAGCGCCGCCGTGGCCTGGCGAGCCGCGCGCCGGGTGCTGCCCCATGTCTGACGCGATGCAGCCGGACGCCCAGGGCCCCGACGGGCCACGACCCGCACGGGCCGCACGGGCCGCACGGGCCGCACGGGCGGGCGCCGAGCAGGCGCCGGGGGCCCAGGCAGAGCCCTGCCGCCGGCCCGGCCCGATGCGCCAGCGGTCGATCTTCGTCAAGTTCTTCATGACGCTGACGCCGGTCGTCTTCCTCGTCTTCGGCAGCGCGATCCTGGTCTCGAGCTATGTCGGCTATCTCAACGACCGCGCGGGCCTGGAGGCCAGGCTGGAGCAGATCACGGCGAGCCAGGCGCAGATCGTCGCCGGCTCGCTGGCCGACCGCGACATCGGCCTGATCAACCTCAAGCTCGCGGGCATCATGACCGATCCCGACATCGTGTTCGCCGAGATCGCCGATGCCGGGGGCGCCGTCCTGCTGAGCCTCGGCGCGGCCGATCCGGAGGGCATGGTCGAGCAGCGCCCCGTGAGCTTTGGCCCGCCCGCCGCAACCGCGCTGGTCGGCACGATCCGGATCGGCGCCAGCTTCAACCGTCCCCGTGCGGTAATGCTGCACAAGCTGACCACCTCGGCGAAGGCGGGTCTCTTCGCGTTCGTGGCGAGCTGGGCGGCGACCTGGCTGGTGTTCCGGCAGGTGATCGGGCGGCCGATCGGGGCGCTCAACCGCGCGATCGAGGACTGGCGCGCCAAAGAGACATTGATGCAGGGGACAGAACCGGGCGGGACGGACGAGATCGCCTCGGTCTCCAGCGCCTTCAAGGACCTGCGCGCGGAGAAGGGGCGCTACGAGGGGGCGCTGCGGGCCCTCCTGCGCGAGCTGGAGCAGCGTGTCGAGGCCCGGACCCGGGCGCTGGTCGAGGCGCGCGACGCGGCCGAGCGGGCCAACGCCGCCAAGGCGCGCTTCCTGGCCGCGATGAGCCACGAGATCCGCACCCCGATGAACGCGATCCTCGGCATCGCGCAGGCGCTGCGCGACCCCGGCACCGAGGCCGAGCGGCTGCGCAACCTCGAGGTGCTGAGCGAGAGCGGACGCGTCCTGATGACCCTGCTCGACGACATCCTCGACTTCTCCAAGATCGAGGCCGGCAGGGTGACGATCGAACCGGTGCCGACCGATCCCGCGGCGCTGATGCAGGAGCTGCGGACGCTGTGGCAGGCGCAGGCCTGCGCCAAGGGGCTGGCGCTGGCGCTGGAGATCGGGCCGGCGGTGCCCGAACGGCTGATGCTGGACGCGCTCAGGCTGCGCCAGTGCGTGTCCAACCTGCTGTCCAACGCGCTCAAGTTCACCGCCGAGGGTCGCGTGACGCTGGCGATGCACTGCATGCCGGCCGCAGGGCCGGGCGGGGCGGACGGTCACGGGACGCTCGAGATCTCGGTCAGCGACACCGGGCCCGGCTTCGACCCCGTGCTGGTGCAGCAGCTCTTCGAGCCCTTCACCCAGGCCGACGGCTCGACCTCGCGCCGCTACGGGGGCACGGGTCTCGGCCTCGCGATCACGCGCGACCTGATCCGGCTGATGGGGGGCGAGGTCGAGGTGAGTACCCGGCCGGGCGCCGGCGCGACCTTCGTGCTGCGCCTGCCGGCAGTGCCCGCGGCGCAGGACCGGGAGGTCGTGCAGGCGCCGGCCGCTCCCACGCGCGGCCCGGTGCCGAGACCGGCGCCCGATGTCGCGGCGGCGATGTCGGCCGCGGGCGGCGGCGGTCGACCCGCGGCACGGGCACGGGCACCGGCACCGGACCTCACCGGGCGCCGGATCCTGGTGGTCGACGACGTGGCGACCAACCGCTTCGTCGCCGCGCTGATGCTCGCCCCGACCGGGGCCGAGGTGCTGGAGGCGGACAGCGTGGTCGCGGCGCTCGAGCAGCTGGAGCGCGGCCCCGTCGATCTCGTCCTGCTCGATCTCCACATGCCGGGCACCGACGGGGTCGAGGGCGTGGCGCGTCTGCGCTCGATGCCAGGCCCGGCGGGGCGCGTGCCGGTCGTGGTGATGACGGCCGACCAGCGCGCCGAGATCCGCCACCGCGCCGCTGCCTGGGGCATCGACGGGTTCCTGGTGAAGCCGATCGACGTGAACGCCGCCCTCGCCGAGATCGGGACGCTGCTGGACGCCACGCCGCCGCCCCGTCGCCTCGAGGTCGCGTCCGGCACGGCTGCGTCGGGCACGGCTGCGTCCGGCACGGCTGCGTCGGGCACGGCTGCGTCCGGCACGGCTGCGTCCGGCACGGCTGCGTCCGGCACCGGTGCGTCGGGCACGGTTGCGTCGGGCATGGGCGCGCCCGCCGCCGGCCGCCCGGCCTGACCCCGCCCAACCGGCCCCCGGAGGCCAGCCCCCGGCATGCCCGGAACGGCGGCGCGGGCACCCGCCGGCCCCGTCCCTGTCGATCCGGCCCGAATTGGAACGCTGTCTCACATTGGCGCGACGCCCATCGGCGCAACCACCGTGCCATACCAGTATCGGTGGTCAGTTGCGTAAGGTGACTCAAGATCGAGGGAAGAGACGCCCCAGATTCGCACGCCGCCGGTCACTTCGAGAACTGTCTCCGACAAGGTGGCCCGCAGTCCGGCAAAAGACTTCGCCGCATTGCAGCGGATTTCGTTTGCATATCATCAACCTGAGATGGTTCTATGCACGCAAAACGGGCGAGACAGCCTGCGAGCAGCGTGACAGGGGTTGTGTGATGGCGGAAGTGGCCGGGGACGGGGCGGATGTGCTGGCGATCGTCGAGGCAATGCCCGACGGCGTGGTCCTCATGGATCGCGGCGGACGACTGAAGGCGTCTAACGCGCTTCTCGCCGCGATGTTCGGCCTCGATGCCGACAGCCTCTGGCCCGGACGGCCGGTCGCCGATGTGATGGGCGACATCGCCCGCCGCGGCGGGCTGGGCGCCGGCGTCGATGCCGCCCCTGACGAGATCGCCGCGCTGGTGACCGAATGGATCGACGGCTCGCCCATGCGCGAGCGTCGGGAGATGTCCGATGGCCGCGTCATCGACGTCCAGGTCCAGCGCCTGCCGGGCGGCGACGTCATGGTGATCCACCAGGACGTGACCGAGCTTGCCGCCACCTCGGCCGCCAATGACGAACTGGCCGACAACCTGCGCGCGATGATCGACCTTCTCCATGACGGGATGTGCCTGACCGACGGTCACGGCCACCTCATCGCATTCAAACCCCGCGTCCTCACGCTCTTCGGCGTCGCACCCGGCGCGATTGCCTGGGGGGCCCATT
>JBCBPG010000029.1:0-14474 GCA_039820865.1 Pseudomonadota bacterium | reverse complement strand
CGTGTCCTCGACGGTGATGTAGCTGTCGGCCTGCACGACGGGCGGCAGGTCCGCCGCCTCGACCACGATCGTCGCCTCGCCCTCGGTCGCGTTGCCGGCCGCGTCCAGCGCGCGGTAGCGGAAGCTGTCGGTGCCCACGAAGCCCGGATCGGGGACGTAGAAGAACCGGCCGTTGTCGAAGAAGTTCAGCGAGCCGGCGCCGACGTCGCGCACCAGCTCGGCGGTAAGCGGCCCGCCCTCGGGGTCGCTGTCGTTGCCCAGCACGCCCCCCGCCGGCCCGCGCGACAGCGCCGTGTCCTCGACGGTGGTGTAGCTGTCGGCCTGCACGACGGGCGGCAGGTCGCCAGACGCCTCGATCCGGATCGTTACGGTGGCCGGGGCCTCGCCGCCGTTCCCGTCCTCGACGATATAGCTGAAGCTGTCGATCCCGCTGACGCCGGCATTGGGGATGTAGACGAAGCTGCCATTGGCGCCGAAGTCCTCGAGCACGCCCAGCGCCGGGCCGAACTGCAGCCGCGCGGTCAGCGGATCGCCGTCCGGGTCGCTGTCGTTGGCGAGGAAGCCGGGCGCATCGACGATCAGCCCCTGGCCCTGCTGCGTGGTGAAGGCGTCGTTCTGGGCGACCGGCGCGGTGTTGCTGGCCTCGACCACGTTGAAGGTGATCGTCGCCTGGTCGGTCGTGCCCGAGATGTCGGTCAGCGAGTAGGTCCAGACATCGGCGCCGAGGAAGTTCTGCCCCGGGGTATAGGTGAACCCGCCGATGGGATCGCCCTGCGGGTCGGAGGCCGCGAAGGAGAGCCCGGTGCCGTTCCCCCCGCTCGACACGAACCCGATCTCGAGATCGACGCCCGGCGTGAAGCTGTCGTTCGCCAGAAGCCCCGGCGGGTCCAGCTCGAACTGGGTGCCCTGGACGACGGTGTAGACATCGTCGACGGCGTCCACGTCCGGGAAGGTGTCCGAGACGATCAGCGTCGCGGTGGCGATCTCGCTGCGCAGCCCCGAGGCATCGACCGCGCGATAGGTGAAGCTGTCGGTCCCGATGAAGCCGGGGTTCGGCGTGTAGAGGAGATCGCCGTCGGCCTCGAAGGTGTCGAGGGTGCCGTTGGCCGGCCCCTGGACCAGCTCGGCATCGATGCGCAGCCCGTCCGGGTCGTCGTCGTTGGACAGGACGCCCGGGCGGATCAGCGTGAGCGTGCCGTTGGTGCGCACCGTGTAGGTGTCGTCGACCGCGATCGGGCGCACACCGTCCTGCACGGTGATCGTCACCGTCTGGTCGGCCGAGAGCCCGCCATCGTCGGTGACCCGGTAGGTGAAGGTATCGACCCCGGTGAAGCCCTGGTTCGGCACATAGCGGAACGAGCCGTCCAGGCTGAAACTCTCCAGCGCGCCGTTCTGGGGCGCGGTCAAGAGGCCCGACGTGATCGCATCGCCGTCCGGATCGCTGTCATTGGCCAGCACGCCGCCGGCGGCCGAGATGTCCAGCGCCTCGCCCGGCAGCGTCGCATAGCTGTCGGCCCCGGCCACCGGCGCCGAGTTCGCCGCGGCGGTAACCTCGATGAAGACCGTGGCCTCCGAGATCAGCCCGCCCGGGTCGACCGCGCGATAGGTGAAGCTGTCGGTGCCGGTGAAATTGCTGAAGGGCAGGTAGAGGAAGTTGCCGTTGGGCCCCAGCCCCTCGAGGCTGCCGTTCGACGGGCGCGAGACCAGTTGGCTGATCAGGGCGTCGCCATCGGCATCGGTGTCGTTCTCGAGCACGCCCGGCGCCGTGATGGCCAGCGACGTGGCCTGGGGCGTGGTGAAGGTGTCGTCGTTGGCCACGGGCGTCGTGTTGCCCGGCTCGCCTACATTGATCGTGATCGTCGCGGTGTCGCTGAGGCCGTCGGGATCGAAGATGCGGTAGGTGATCGTGTCGGTGCCCGAGAAGCCCTGATCCGGCACATAGGTGAACGAGCCGACCCCCAGCACCGGGACCGACCCGTTGCTGGGCCCCTCCTCCAGCACCTGGGTCAGGATGTCGCCGTCAGGGTCGAAGTCGTTGGCCAGGAAGCCGGGCGCGGCGACGTCCAGCGTCGTCTGGAACGGCGTCGAGAAGACATCGTCCTGGGCCACCGGCGCGCGGTTGTCCGGCCCGGTCACGTTCAGCGTCACCGTCGCCGTGTCGCTCAGCCCGCTGGGATCGACGATGGTATAGGTGAAGCGGTCGCCGCCGGTGAAGGTGGAGTCCGGCGTATAGGTGAAGCCGCCGATCAGTCCCGGACGCGTGCTGTCGTCAAGCTGCAGCACGCCGTTCGAGACATCCTGGTCCAGAAACAGGAAGAGCTCGTCGAAGTCGGGGTCGAAGTCGTTTATCAGGACTCCCGCCGCCGGCACCGTGAAGCTGTTCCCGCCAGCGGGGACGGTGAAGCTGTCGTTCACGGCCACCGGCGCCTCGTTGGGCGGCGCCTCGACGGTGATGACGATGGTGCCGGTATCCGTGCCGCCGTTGCCGTCCAGCAGGCGGTAGGTGAAGGGCGCGGTGTCGCCCGAGAACCCCTGGTCGGGCAGGAAGGTGAAGCTGCCGTCGCCAGGCCCCGGCGTCACCGTGCCGTCGATGGGGAAGCTCACGAACTCGATCGTCAGCGCGTCGCCGTCGATGTCGCTGTCATTGGCCAGAAGCCCCGGCGCGTCCACCGTCAGCAGCGTCTCGAAGGGCGTGGTGAAGGCGTCGTCGCCGGCCACGGGCGGCGTGTTGGTGGCGCCCACGGGGATGGTGATGTCGCTGAACTGCAGGAACTCGACGCCGAGCAGCCGGTCGGTGCCATCGGTGCCGACGGTGTCGGCCACCGTGGTGACGTCGCCGTCGATCGTGGTGACGGTCGAGATCGAGTAGTTCGCGCGCACGCCCGAGAAGACGGCCGTATCGGTGCCGCCGCCGCCCGTCAGGGTGTCGTTGTCGCGCCCGCCGACCAGGGTGTTGTCGCCGAGACCGCCGGTCAGGTTGTCGTTGCCCAGATCGCCGCGCAGCGTGACGGCATCGGTCGTCAGCACCTCGATCGTGTCGTTGGCGATCGTGCCGGTGATGTCGGTGAAGCCCAGGATCGCCGCCGCCTGGAACCCGCCCCCGGTGACGAGGCCAAGCCCGTTCAGCGCCTGGACGGTGATGCCCGTCGTCGTCCGCTCGCTGAAGTCGATCGCGCCTGCGTCGCGCAGCGTCGGATCGCCCGGGTCCAGCGCCTCGATGATCAGCTCGTCGCCCTCGTTAAAGACGAAGAAGCCCTGCTGCTGGTCGACCTCGAGGACGATCGCCCCCTCCGGCGGCGTCGTGCCGAAGGTGCCGGCGACGAGGTTCTCGAAGGTCAGGTCGGTGATCGTCAGCCCGCCGGTCGCGCTCAGCAGCGTCGCCGAAAGGCCCCCCGCGACCTCGCTGGCGGGGTAGATGATGTTGATGACGTCCTCGTTCACCACCGCCGTGCCGGTGACGGTGAGGTCGACCGCGCTGCCGCCGAGGCCGATGCCCAGGAACTGGATGTCGCCGGTGTCGCGCTCGGACGCGTCGAGGTTGCCCTCGATGCTGAGGCCCGTGGGCGTGAACAGGCCGCCGCCCACCACCACATCGCCGACGATGACGCCCGGCCCGTCGGCACCGCCGCCGACCAGGCTGGCGCCGACGCCCAGCACGGTGGTGCCCGCCGTCACACGGCCGCCGCCGGTCAGCGCCAGCGAGCCCGTGCCGCCCTGGTCCACCAGCGGCTCGCCCGAGGTGAAGTCGAAGCCCGCGCCGATCAGCAGCGCCTCGCCCGCGTTGAGCGTCGCGCCCCCGTTGGTGCCATCGACCACGACGACGCCGCTGCCGCCCGACTCGAGGCCGATCGCGGTGAAGGCGTTGGTGCCGGGCAGGGTCACGCTGCCGCCATCGCTGATCGAGAGCGCGCCCGACCCCTGCTCGCCCACCACCAGCGCGCCGCTGCCGCCCGGCACGGCCGTGTTGGTGCCCGTGATGGTGATCGCGGCGTTCTGGCCCGCGACCTCGACCGCGCCGAAGGACAGGAACTGGTCGCCGATCAGCAGCCCCGGGATCGGCCCCGCGCCGCCGCGGATGTCGACCGAGCCGTAGCTGCCGACCGTCAGCGTGCCGGTGCCCGCGCGCCCGACGACGATGGCGCCCGCGTCGTTGACGGTGTTCTCGGTGGTGATCTGCAGGCGCGAGGTCGCCGTCGAGGTCGTGCCCCCGACCGTGACGACACCGACGCTGCCCTGGTTGACGCCGATCGTGAGCTCCGAGCTCTCGACCGCGCTCGGATCGTTGTTGATCTGCACCTCGCCGCCGTCGCGGATGACGAGATCGCTCGAGGCCGGCGCGCCCGGTGCCGGCGCGATGGCATCTCGGCCGACCTCGAACTGCGCCGCCTCGCCGTCGAGCACCACCTGGCCGTCCTGGCCCACCGTCAGTTCGCCGGCGCCGCCGTCGCGGCCGAGCAGGATCAGCGGGCCGTTGGGCGTCCCGGGCTCCAAGCTGTCGCTGCTCGAGCCCGACATCGCCACGATGACGCGCGATTGAGTGGTCCCCGGCGTCGCGCTCCCGCGGCCGACATAGAGCGTGCCATAGCCGCCCCCGCCACGGCCGATCTCGAGATAGGGCTCGTCGGCGATGCTGTCGTCGGTCGGATCGTCGTTGCCGATCCCCCCCGGGCCGAGATCGTTGGTCACCTCGATCAGGCCACCCGCGGTGACCGAGCCGCTGCCCTCGGTCTGGCGGCCGAAGCGGAGCTGGCCCCCGACGGGGCCATAAACCGGCGCGCCGGTGCCCTGCGGATCGGGGTTGAAATTCCCGTAGGCGTCCGAGATGCGCAGGATCGAGCCCGTGCCCGCCACGCTCAGCTGCCCGGTGCCGTCGCCACCGCCGTTGTCGTCGCGCCCGACATCCACGAAGAAGCCGTAGGCGCGCCCGCCGTTCGACAGCGTCAGCGTACCCTCGCCCTCGTCGCGCCCGATGCGCATCCGCCCGCTGCCGCCATAGACCGTCGGGTCCGGGTCCTGGCGCGTCGAGGTCAGCGTCGAGCCAAGCCCGTCGACCGTCACCTCCGCGCCATGGGTGATCGAGAGCCCGTTGATCGGCGTGCCGCTGAGCGAGGTCAGCGTGAGGTCGCTGCCGCCCTCGATCGCGACGACGCTGTCGCGCCCGGCCACCCGCAGGGCCCGGGCGTCGAGCGACGAGCCGTTGCGCAGGTAGATGCTGCCCGAGCCGGTGCCGTCGGTCGTCGGCGCCCCGACCAAGACGCTCCCGGTCGAGTAGTCGGCGGCATCGTTGGTGTCCGAGGTGACGACGACCGAGGATGCGTCGAGCCGGAGCGAGCCCGTGCCAGCCGCCCCCCCGGTATAGGCCCCGCCGCCGACGGTCAGCTCGGACCCCTGGAAGACGTCGGTGCCGTTCTGGTCCAGCCTGCCGAAGCCCTCGCTGTCGATCGTCAGCGCGGAGCCGGCGGTCAGCACCATCTGGCTATACTCGCTCGGCGTCGGCCCGCCGCCCGCGCCGATCGAGACGATCGCGTTGGCGCCGGTAACGTCGATCGTCGAGCCGATCGCCCGGAAATAGCCCGAGCCGTTCGCGCCGACCAAGATGCCCGCATCGGTGCTGGCATCGGCGCCGTTCGGGATGCCGCGGTTGGCGACGGTGATGGTGGCGTCGTTCGCCTCGAAGCGGGCATTCGCGCTGCCGCCCGCACCCTCCAGCGTCAGGCGCGCGCCGTCGCGGTTGGTGGCGGCCTCCTGGGCGTTCTCGATCAGAAGCGTCGAGCCGCCGCCGACATAGACATAGCCGCGGCTGCCCGGCGCGTTGGGGTCGCCGATGCTCAGGATCGTGTCGGCGGCCTCCTCCTGGCCCGGGGCCGGGTTCTCGCCGTAGCGGCCCGAGACGTAGATCGTGCTGCCGGCCAGCGCGCGCAGCGAGCCCAGCGCGCCGTCGCCCTCGCCGACCCGGATGCGCCCGGCGCCGAGGAACCCGCCGTTGGTCAGCAGCACGTCGCCGTCGCCCGCGGTGCCGACGGTCTGGCCGATCACCATGTCGCCGACCGGGCCCTGGACGACCAGCGCGCTTGCCGTGCCGCCGCCGACGCCGTCGATCCGCACGTCGCCGCCACCATCGACACCGACCGCCGCGCCAGGCTCGGGCAGGAGGCCGTCGGCATCCGTAATGACCAGGCGCGTGCCGTTGGAGATGGTGAGCAGGCCGCGATCGGCGCCATCGGGGCTGACGGTCAGCGCGTCGTCGTTCACCGTGCCGCCGCCGTCCAGGGTGACGGGCGTGTTGCCGGGACCCACGGCGATCAGCGCAACGGGGCCACCCCCGATGGTCGCGGCCGGGGCGGCGGGCCCGCCCGTCGTCAAGGCTGCAGTGGTCGTTGGCGTGGTGGAGATCGTGGTCGTCGAGGCGAGCGCGGTCGGGGCGGGCGCGGTCGGGGCGAGCGCGGTCGAGGCTAGCGTCAGGGGCTCGGCGACCGGCTCGGGAGCGCGTCGGGCCGGCATGCGGCCGCCCTGGCCCAGCATGAGCGGTGCCTCGGCGGTGTCATCGCCCGCCTCCGGCAGGGCCCGCAGCGTCGCCTCCCTGTCGGCCATCCGCTTCTGGAACGGGCGGTCGGTATAGCTCCTGCGGGCCATCGTTCATCTCCGGCTCGCGGGCCGGGGCCCGCCGGGTCTCCGTCGGCGGCCCGTCGTCCGGGCCACCTTATGCCGCCGCTGCGGCCGGCCGTGCGCAGCCCGCGCCCCGGCCGCCGGCGCAGCCGCTTCAATCGCGCGGGCCCCCGAACTCGCCGGTGGCGCGCTGGCTCTCGGTCACGAGGTCGATCTCGAAGTTGCCCTCGACCGCCCCGGCCGGATCGGCGCCCTCGAAGCGGAAGTTCCCGTCGGCCGACACGGTGTTGGGCCCGCCGAAGATCTCGTCGCTGCCCCTGAAGGTCGGGTCGTTCGCCGTCTCGCCCGCGACATCGACGCTGAGCACGCCGCCCATGACGTCGAGATCGAGCGCGCCGCGGTCGAGATCGAAGTCGTAGGTCATCGCGAAGCTGCCCTGGATCGGCGTCGGGTTCGGGTCGCCGCCGGTGATCGAGGTGTCGGCCAGCACGCCGGTCGCCGCCCCGCGATAGGTCGCAAGCCCCGTCAGGTCGGCGAGATCGTCCGGGCTGGGGATCGTGCCGGCCAGGAACTCGTCGGGATCGTTCTCCAGCTCCTCGGCCAGGCTGTTGTCCTCGGTCGAGGCGAAGGTGAAGTCGCCCTCGTCGGCCGGCGAGCTCTCGCCCGCCGTCTCGCCATCGACATCGGCCGCGCCGCCCGGCTGCTGCGGTGGCGCACCCGCCCCGCCCTGGGCCTGCGAGTTCACCGCCGCCACGTCCTGGCCGGCCTGGCGCACGGTCGCCGCCGGCGTCGTGGCCACGGCGGGAGAGCCGCCATCGCGCGCGCCCTCGAAGGCCGCGAGCAGGGGCGCGAGGTCCTCGGCGCGGGCGAGACCGGTGAACTCGGTCCCGTCGGGCGTCGCCACCGCGACCGCCCCCGGCCGGCCCAGCGTCACGCTCGAGAGCACCGGGTTGGCCGGCGGCGCCGAGGTGCCCAGCGGCACGTCGCCGATGCCGATGCCCGCCTCGCCGCCCGGCCCGTCGTCCAGCCCGTCGCCGTCGCCGTCGCCATGGCGCGTCACCGTCACCTCGTCGGCCGAGAGCACGGTGACATTGGTGCGGCAGCCGGGCACGGGGCCGGCCTCGCATTCCGGCGTGAGCTCGATGATCGCGCCCGAGCCGCGGATGCCGATCGTCGCGGTCGGGGTGCGGATGACGGCGGCGTTCTGCTCGGTGATCCGCCCGCCGATGAAGCGCAGCGCCCCCCGCGTCAGCGACAGTGCCACGTCGCCGGCCTGGCGGTCGGGATCGAAGACGTACTTGTCGAGCACGATGTCGCTGTTCGGCGCCACCGCCAGCGAGGTCTGGTCGACGAAGAGCAGGTGGCCCGAGCCGATGTTCGAGGTCTCGATCCGCTCGTCGGTGACGACGTCGTCGCCCAGCACCAGGAGCCGGCCCTCCAGCCCCGGCGGCGTGCCGCGCATGTCGCGGTTGACCGCGGCGACCGCGCCGATGCGCCCCGTCTGGGCAAGCGCCTCGGCCGGCAGGGCCAGCGCCAGGATGAGCACCACACCGACACGGGTCATGCGCGCCTCCCTCACAGCCGGTACTGCAGCGACAGCGTCACGCTGACGTTGTCGAGATCGAAGTTCTGGATGTTCGACCGCCGCAGGAAGCCCTCGACATCGGCCTGCACGCCGAACCCGTCGCGGATGGCGAAGAGATGCGAGAGCCCGAGGCGCAGATCGACCTCGCGGCGCGTCTCGTCCGGGTCGATCAGCGGATCGGCCTCGTCGTAGAAGCGCCCGCGCACCTCGCCATAGCCCGACAACGACCACTTGGAATCGACCGCATCGACCCCGCTCTCGTAGCGGTAGACGAAGCCCGAGCGCAGGCCGATGTCGATGTTGGTGTTGAAGTCGGCATCGGCGTCGTCATAGCCGCCGACCAGCGCCGCGCTCAGCGACAGGTCGCGCGAGACGGCATGGCCGACGCCCGCGGTGACGTTGACGCTGACCCGGTCCTCTTCCTCGCGCTCCTCGGCGAACTGGAAGAACCCGGCATTGAGATCGGCGAAGGCGCGCCATTGCGGCGCGAAGGCGACGCGGTACTCGACGCCGCCGAGACCGGCGCCGAAGATCGTCTCGTCCTCGCCGTTCAGGTACTGCCCCTCGACGTAGGGCCGGATCGTCGGTGCATCCTGCGCGGGACCCAGCGCCAGCCGCGGGCCGGTGCGTGCGCGCAGGAAGATCGTGTCGCCGCGGCTCTCCTCGAAATACCGCACCCCGAACAGGCCGGCCTCGGTCACCCAGGCGTCGTTGTTCGGGCGCTCCAGGTCGTAGACATGGCGCGCGGTCACCAGCGCGCGGACGCCGAAATCGTCCTGCTCGGTATCGTCGTCGGCCAGCACGAAGCCCGGGATCCCGCCGATCACCAGCTCGTTGTCCGCCGGCGCCAGGTTGGCGTTGGTGGCGTAGGTGAGGCCGAGATTGGCGACCATCGAGAAGGCGCTGCGCTCGGTCCGTGTCTCGATCGCGGCCAGGTACTGGTCGATGCGCGCCTGGTCCTCGGGCTCGAGCTGGTCGCTGCCTGCCACCTGCTCGAAGTAGAGCTTCGAGACCTCGTAGGAGCCGAGCGCGAAGTAGGCCACCGCCAGTTCGAGGCGCACGCTGTCGAGGTCCTGGCGATAGACCAGCATCCGCTCCAGCGTCGCGATCGCCGCCTCGTAGTCGCGCAGCTCCAGCGAGACGCGGGCATAGGCGAACATCAGCCTGAGATCGTCGGGACGCTCCAGCAGCTCGGCGAAGAGCGCATCCTGACGGGCGCGGAGCGTGTCCTCCCCCTCCTGGCCGGCTGCCGGCCATGCGGTGGCGAGGGCACAGATCACCAGCGGGACGGCAATCGCACAGCGGCTGTGTCGCGGCATCAGGAAGCTCCGAGCACTGTGCCGGGACGGTGCATTCCCGAGCGGAACCTGTCGACAAGACCATGGCCGCGCCAGCGTCGGCGATCAACCGGATGTTGCGCGTCAGCCTCATCCTGTCATCTTCCGGGTTAGGTGGCGGCGGCCGGGGGCGCGGCGGCGGATGGCAGCGACAAGCGAACAGGTCGAGGGCGCGGGAGCCGGGCTGACGCCGCAACGCCGGCGACGGGCGGCTGCCCGCTCGCGCCGCGCGCGCCTCAGCCCCACGCTCATCGGGATGGCCGTCGTGACGCTGGTCATCGTGATCCAGTCGCTGCGCCCCGCCACCTTCGACGACATGGCCGAGTTCCTGTTCGACGGCTTCCAGCGCGTCGCGCCACGGACCTTCGAGCCCGACGGCATCGTGCGGGTGGTCGACATCGACGAGGCCTCGATCCGCGAGCTCGGCCAGTGGCCCTGGCCGCGCAGCTTCCTGGCCGCGATGGTCGAGCGGATGAGCGGCGCGGGCGCCGCCGCGATCGGCTTCGACATGGTCTTCGCCGAGGCCGACCGCACCTCGCCCCGCCACATCGCCGAGGTCTGGACCCGCTACAACCGCCGCTTCTTCTTCACCTCCGGCGAGGGGTCGCGCGCGGCGCTGGAGATGCTGCAGGTCGAGGGGCTGCACGACCACGACGCGATGTTCGCCGAGGCGGTGGGGCGGGGGCCGGTCGTCCTCGGCACCTTCCTGGCCGGCGGCGTCGGCGACGCGGTGCCGGACGTCAAGGCCGGCGTCTCCTTCATCGGCACGCCCGCGCAGGGCGCGCTGATCGGCTTCTCGAACGCCATCGTGAACCTGCCCGTCCTGTCCGATCCGGCCGCGGGCATCGGCTCGGTCAGCCTGGCGCCCGAGGAGGAGGACATCGTGCGCCGGGTGCCCATGCTCTCGCGCATCGGCGACCGGGTCGTGCCCAGCCTCTCGCTCGAGACGCTGCGCGTGGCCCAGGGGGCGGGGTCGTATCTCCTGCGCGCCTCGGACGGCAGCGGCAGCTACGAGTTCGGCCGCACCGCGCGGATCGAGGACATGCGCGTCGGCGCCCTCACCCTGCCGCTGGAGCCGGACGGCACGATCCGCGTGCGCTTTGCGGGCGAACAGCCGATCCGGCGCATCCCGGCGCGGCGCATCCTCGAGGGCGCGGCCCTGGCGCCGGATCTGGTGCCCGAGATCCAGGGCCGCATCATCCTGGTCGGCGCCTCGGCCTCGGGCCTGCGCGACCTGGTCGCCACACCGCTCGCCCCCACCGTGCCCGGCGTCGAGGTCCATGCCGAGATCATCGAGCAGATCGTCGCCCAGGACTTCATCCAGCGCCCGGACATGGTCGTCGGCGTCGAGCGGCTGCTGATCGTGGGCCTCGGCGGCCTCGTCTGCCTGCTGATCCTCGCCCATCTGCCGGTGATGGCGCTGGGTCTCACGGCCTCGACGGTCGTCGGCAGCTTCGTCGCCAGCTGGTATGCCTTCGACATGCACGCGGTGCTGTTCAACCCCACCGCCGTCGCCATCGCCGTCGGCGGCGCCTATTTCGCCGCGACCGTCAGCGCCTTCTTCTCGACCGAGAAGAGCCGGCGCGACATCACCAGGCAGTTCCAGCACTTCGTCTCGCCCGACGTGATCGACGACATCGTCGCCGACCCGGCCAAGCACCTCACGCCCTTCGGCGACCAGCGCGAGCTGTCGGTGATGTTCCTGGACGTGCGCGGCTTCTCGACGCTGACCGAGAAGATGGCGCCGCAGGAGGTCATCCGCTTCATCAACGACCTGCTGACGCCGCTGACGGACGTGATCCTCGAGCACGAGGGCACGGTCGACAAGTACATGGGCGACGCGATCATGGCCTTCTGGAACGCACCCCGCCTGACCGAGGACAAGGAGCGCAAGGCCGTCGCCACGGCGCTGGCCGCGCTCGACGCGCTGGAGGACGTGAACGCCGCCTTCGCCCGGCGCGGTGTCCCGAAGGTAGGCATCGCGATCGGCATCAACACCGGGCTCTGCAGCGTCGGCAACATGGGGTCCACGCGGCGGCTGTCGTATTCCTGCGTCGGCGACCCGGTGAACCTGGCCTCGCGGCTGGAGGGGCTGACGCGCGCCTATGGCATCGACATCCTGCTCGGCCCCCGCACGGCCGAGCGCGCGGCCGATTTCGCGCTGGTCCGCGTGGACCGGGTGATCGTCAAGGGCCGCACCCAGCCGGAATGGGTCTGGACCGTCGCGGGCGATGCGGCCGTCGCGGCCGATCCCGCCTTCGTCGCGCTCGCCGCCCGCCTGCAGGACGCCCGCAGCGCCTATTTCGACCAGGACTGGGACCGCGCCGACGCGCTCTTCGCCGAGGTCGCCGCCATGGCGCCGGTCGGCCGCTTCGACCCCTCGGGCCTCGCCGCCACCTTCCGCGCCCGCGTCGCCCACTACCGCACGGTGCCACCGCCCGCCGACTGGGACGGGGTCTTTGCCGCCACCGACAAGAGCGGGGGCGGCGCGGTCGGCCACGCCCCGGCACCGCCGCCAGCGACCACGGCCCCCGTCGCACCGGCGCTCGACGGCATGGCCGGCGCGGCGGTGTGAGTGCGCCAGGCCGTCGGCGGCCGCCTTCCCGTCGAGGACGCCCCGTTCAAGACACCCCGTTGACGATGCCCCGTTGACGACCTCCCGTTCACGATGCCGCACTTTTCGCCGACGGGCGTGCCAGCGGGCCGCGTAGCATCGCCGCCCCTGCGCTATATGTTGCACGGCGCCGTGCGGGCGCGGAGAACACGCCGTGCGGGCGCGGAGAACACGATGCAGCCGATCTCGGCCTGGAAACAGCTGGTCATCCTCGTCGGCATGGTCGCACTCGGCTATGCGGGCTGGCACCAGCGCGCGGCGCTGTTCGGCCCGCCGGACGCTCCCGTCGAGACGGCCGAGCGCAGCGGCGGCACGGGCATTCCCGTCATCACCGCGCCTGTCACGACCATGGCCGACGACATGGTGCTCGAGGTCGTGGGTACCGGCCGCGCCCGCCGCTCGGTCGAGCTGCGCGCCAAGGGCGGTGGCGAGATCGTCGGGATGGCGCTCGCCTCCAACCGCCGCTTCGAGGCCGGCGAGGTCCTGATGCGCCTCGAAGACGCCGACCAGCGCCTGGCGGTCGATCTCGCCCGCACGCGACTGGCCGAGGCCGAGCGGGTGCTCGCCCGCTTTCGCCAGCTCAGCAACACCGGCACCGCCTCGACCGCGCGCGTCGACGAGGTCGTCACCGCCGCCGAGATCGCGCGCCTGGAGCTGGCCCGCGCCGAGGACGCGCTCGACGACCGCGAGCTGCGCGCCCCCTTCGCCGGCGTCTCGGGCCTGCCCGCGGTCGAGGCCGGGGCCTGGGTCAGCGAGGGCGATGCGCTCGCGACCTATGACGACCGCGCGACGATCCTGGTCGAGTTCGACCTGCCCGAGACCGCGCTCTCGCGCCTCCGGCCGGGCCTGGCGGTGACGGCGACCACCTTCTCGGTCCCCGGCCGCGTCTTCGACGGCGAGGTCGTGGCCCTCGACAGCCGGGTCGATGCGGCCAGCCGCACCGCCCGCGTCCGCGTGGGCCTGCCGAACGACGAGGACCTGCTCCGCCCCGGCGTCTCCTTCACCGTGCGCGTGGCGCTGCCAGGCCCCGACTATCCCGCCGTGCCGGAACTGGCCGTCCAGTTCTCGCGCGGCAACGTCTATCTCTGGCGCGTCGAGGGCGAGACGGTCGAGCGTGTCGAGGTCGAGATGATCAGCCGACGCGCGGGCGCGGTGCTGGTCGACGGCGACCTCGCGCCGGGCGACCGCGTGGTGGTCGAGGGCACCCAGCGCCTCTCTCCCGGCCGCACCGTCCGCCCCGATGGCCGGGCCAGGCAGGGGCCGGACGCGGCCGGTGCCGTAGCCCGCGGCGAAGGCACCCCCTCGTGACGGTCGCTCCCGGCCGCACCTCCGGCCAGCCCCCCGACCCGGCCCCCGACCCGGCCCCCGACCCGACCGCCGGCCCCGGCCCCGGCCCCGCTCCCGGCCCCGGCCCCGGAACCGGCGGCGGTGGTCTGCCCGGCCTCTCGGTCCGCCGGCCGTGGCTGGCGGTCGTGATGAACCTGATGATCGTGATCGCCGGCGCCGCCGCGATCCTCGGCATCGAGGTGCGCGAGCTGCCCGATGTCGACCGTCCCGTCGTCTCGGTGCGTGCGGTCTGGCCCGGCTCCTCGCCCACCACCATCGATGCCGAGGTCACCTCGATCGTCGAGGGCGCGGTCGCGCGCGTCGCCGGCGTCACCTCGGTGCGCTCCTCCTCGGAGGAGGGCAACTTCCGCATGCGCGTCGAGTTCAGCCCCTCACGCGACCTGGCCGACGCCGCCTCGGACGTGCGCGAGGCGGTCAGCCGCATCGTGCCCCGCCTGCCCGACGGGGTCGACGACCTCTTCGTCGTCAAGTCCGAGCGCGACGCCCGGGCCATCATCTTCATCGCCGTCTCCTCCGGGCGCGACCCCATCGACGTCCTCACCCGCAGGGTCGAGGACGAGATCGTGCCCGAGCTGACGGCGGTCGACGGCGTGTCCGAGATCGCGCTCTTCGGCGAGCGTCAGCGGGTGATCCGCGTCGCCGTCAGCCCCGAGCGGCTGGCCGCCTACGGCCTCTCGATCAGCGAGGTGGCCGACACGCTGCGCGCCGCGCAGTTCGACGTCCCCGTCGGCAGCTTCGCCGCCGGCCAGCAGGAGGTGCTGGTCCGCGCCGACGCCACCGTCACCCAGCCCGCACGCATCGAGTCGCTGCTGATCCGCCCCAGCCTCCGCCTAGGCGCCGTCGCCGACGTCTATTACAGCCTGGCCACGGCCGAGAGCGCAAGCCGGCTGGACGACCGGCTGGTCATCACCCTCGGCGTCGTGCGCCAGGCGCAGTCCAACACCGTCCAGATCAGCAACGACGTGGGCGAGGCGCTGGAGCGGCT
>JBCBPG010000028.1:0-14568 GCA_039820865.1 Pseudomonadota bacterium | reverse complement strand
TCTCGGGCCGGCGCATGAGCAGCTGCATCCCGATCCAGGCGCCGAACGAGAAGCCCGCCACCCAGCACGCCTTGGCGTTGGGGTTCATCTGCTGGAGATAGTCGAGCGCCGACGCGGCGTCCGACAGTTCGCCGATCCCCTGGTCGAACACGCCCTGGCTGCGGCCGACCCCGCGGAAATTGAACCGCATGGCCGTGAAGCCCAGGTCGCGGAACGCATAGTGCAGGTTGTAGGTGACCGGGTTGTTCATCGTGCCGCCGAACTGGGGGTGCGGGTGCAGGATGAGCGCGATGGGCGCGTCGCGGTCGCCATTGGGGTGGTATCGGCCTTCCAAGCGGCCGTCCGGGCCCGGAAAGATCACCTCGGGCATGGGAAGTGCTGTCCTCGCTTCGTCGGGGAGGTCGACACCGGGCGATGTTGACCTATTCAGTCGGGCAACTTAGAACGTTTCCAAGAAACGCGTCGCGGTTCGCTCTGGCCTAGGGCGGTGGCCGGTCGGCGTCAACTTAATGCGTGCCTGCCGGATTTCACGCCGCCCTCGCGCCGATGTTGCCGGGACGTGGCGCCGCCGGCCGGGAGACGGGCGGCAGCCGGTCGGGTCTCGTGCCACGGCCGGGCGGGGAGGACGGCATGAAGCTCAGCACACGCGGCCGTTACGCCGTCACCGCGCTTGCCGACATCGCGCTCAACGGAACCGAGGCGGCGGTGCCGCTGGTCGACATCGCCGGGCGCCAGGCGATCTCGGTCGCCTATCTCGAGCAGCTCTTCGTTCGGCTGCGGCGCGCGGGCCTCGTCACCTCGGTGCGCGGGCCCGGCGGCGGGTACCGCCTGGCGCGCCCGGCCGCCGCGATCCGCATCGCCGACGTGATGAGCGCGGTGGACGAGCGGCTGAACGCCATGGGCTGCGAGGGCGAATGGCAGGCGGGGCAGGGCTGCGGCCACACGCGCGAGAGCTGCCTGACGCACGCGCTCTGGGAGCAGCTCTCGGCCCATGTGCACGTGTTCCTTTCGGGGATCAGCATCGCCGACGTGATCGGCGACCGCATGTCGCCCTGCCCGGCCGTGCCCGATTTCTCGGCGAAGGTCGATGCCGAGGGGCGCGCTTGAGCAGGTGTCTTCGCCCGGCGCCGGCCTCCCCCCCGGCCCCCCTCCGAGGCGGAGGGGGGGGCGGTCCCCTGGTCGACGGCGCCCGGACAGGCGACGCTGCGAGGGGGCGGCCGTGAGCGGGCGCGTCTATCTCGACTGGAACGCCACCGCGCCGCTGCGCCCGGAGGCCCGGGCCGCGATGCTCGAGGCGATGGATGCCGTCGGCAACCCGTCGAGCGTTCATGCCGAGGGCCGAGCGGCGCGGGCGATCGTCGAGCGGGCGCGCGGCCAGGTGGCGGGGCTGGTGGGGTGCGCGCCGGACGAGGTCGTGTTCACGAGCGGGGCGACGGAGGCGACCCAACTCGCGGACAGCGACCACGTCACAGTCGGCGCCGATATCGAACATGATTGCGTGTTCGAGAACCTGTTGAGCGAGTGGCGTCAGAGAAACGCTGAAGCGATCTCGGTCGACCGCGCTGGGCGTATTGATCTAGCGGCACTCGGCCTCCAGTTCGATGCAAACTTCGGCACTCATGAGCCGGTCACTTGCATCGCCGTGATCGCGGCGCAGAACGAAACCGGGGTTATTCAGGACGTTGGCGGCGTCGTTGGGATCGCGACAGACCGTACGCCATCGCGCTGTTCAGCAACAGAAGTGCTTTGCGACGCTGTTCAACTTGTTGGACGGATGCCGTTCCACTTCGCCGATAGTGGCGTGACCTTCGCCCTGTTGTCCGGTCACAAGCTGGGTGGGCCGAAGGGAGCCGGCGCCCTCGTCGCGAAGCATGGTGTGCCTGGCGAGAACTACCTGCGGCGTCCCCTGAAGGGTTCGCAGGAAATGGGCCTGCGCGGCGGCACCGAGAACGTGGTCGGTATTGCCGGGTTCGGGGCGGCGGCCGAGGCGGCGGCGCGCGATCTCGAGGCGGGGTTGTGGGAGCGGGTGGCTCACCTTAGAAATATTCTAGAGAGCGCGCTTGAAGACGTGGCGTCCGACCTCATCATCTTCGGTCGCGAGGCGCCTCGGTTGCCGAACACCTCCTGCTTCGCGGTACCGGGCTGGAAGGGCGAGACGCAGGTGATGCAGCTCGACCTGGCCGGCCTTGCCGTCAGCGCCGGCAGCGCCTGCTCAAGCGGCAAGGTCCGAGAGAGCCGGGTGCTCCGCGCCATGGGCTTCGACGCCATAACCGCGTCGAGCGCGATCAGGGTCAGCCTCGGGCCCACGACGACCGAGGCGGAGATACGGGCCTTTGTCGAGGCCTGGACGGGGCTGTACCGAAAGCGCCGCGCCCGGCTGGGCGACGCCGCGTGAACAGTGGGGAGACGGACATGACCGCTCTGGATGTCGAGGTGAAGGACGGCGTCGATCAGGAGACGATCGACACCGTTCGCAACATGGGTACCTACAAGTACGGCTGGTCGACCGATGTCGAGATGGAGTACGCGCCCAAGGGTCTCGGCGAGGACATCGTCCGGCTGATCAGCGCCAAGAAGAACGAGCCGGAATGGCTGCTGGAATGGCGGCTGGAGGCGTATCGCCGCTGGCTGGAGCAGACCGAGCCCGACTGGGCGCTGCTCGAGATCGCGCCGATCGACTACCAGGAGCAGTACTATTACGCCCAGCCGACGAGCTTCAAGGAGAAGCCGAAGAGCCTGGACGAGGTCGATCCGGAACTGCTGCGCACCTACGAGAAGCTGGGCATTCCGCTGCGCGAGCAGATGATCCTGGCCGGTGTCGAGGGGGCGGAGAACATGGCGCCCGCGGAGGGTGGCCGGAAGGTCGCCGTGGACGCGGTCTTTGACAGCGTCAGCGTCGGCACGACCTTCAAGGACGAACTGGCCCGGCACGGCGTCATCTTCTGCTCGATCTCGGAGGCGGTGGCCGAGCATCCGGAGCTGGTGAAGAAGTATCTCGGCACGGTCATCTCGAACGCCGACAACAAGTTCGCGACGCTGAACGCGGCGGTCTTCTCGGACGGTTCGTTCGTCTACATCCCGCCGGGCGTGCGCTGCCCGATGGAGCTGTCGACCTACTTCCGGATCAATGCCGAGAACACGGGCCAGTTCGAGCGCACGCTGATCATCGCCGACAAGGGCAGCTATGTCTCGTATCTCGAGGGCTGCACCGCGCCGATGCGCGACGACAACCAGCTGCATGCGGCCTGTGTCGAACTGATCGCGCTGGAGGATGCCGAGATCAAGTACTCGACGGTCCAGAACTGGTATCCGGGCGACGAGAACGGCAAGGGCGGCATCTACAACTTCGTCACCAAGCGGGCTGACTGCCGTGGCGACCGGTCCAAGGTGTCGTGGACGCAGGTCGAGACCGGCTCGGCGATCACCTGGAAGTACCCGTCCTGCATCCTGCGCGGCAATGATACGCAGGGCGAGTTCTACTCGATCGCCATCGCGAACAATGCGCAGCAGGCCGATACCGGCACCAAGATGATCCATCTCGGCAAGAACACCCGCAGCCGGATCGTCTCGAAGGGTATTTCGGCAGGCCGGGCGCAGAATACCTATCGCGGGCTGGTCCAGATGCATCGCCGGGCCGACAATGCCCGCAACTTCACCCAGTGCGACAGCCTGCTGATCGGCAACGACTGCGGCGCGCATACGGTGCCGTATATCGAGGTCAAGAACCGCTCGGCCCGCGCCGAGCACGAGGCGACGACCTCCAAGGTCGACGAGGACCAGCTGTTCTACTGCCGCCAGCGCGGCATGGACGAGGAGGAAGCGGTGGCCCTCGTCGTTAACGGTTTCTGTAAGGAAGTGCTGCAGGAACTGCCCATGGAGTTCGCGGTCGAGGCGCAGAAGCTGGTGGCGATCTCGCTGGAGGGCTCGGTCGGCTGAGGCATAAGCGGGGCGTCGATGGTCTGGTGGCGGCGTGCCCGACGCGAGGGCGAGGCGACGACGGTCGGGGCGACGACGGTCGGGGCGACGACCGGTGGGGCGCTGGTCGAGGAGAGCTTCCTCGAACGCAGGCGACGGATCGCCGAGGCTGAATGGCGCGCGGCGGTCGAGGCCGCACGCCGTGGTCCCGGCTGGGCGTCCCGGGGCCAGACACTGCTCGTCGGTCTTGTGATCGGGGCGCCTTCGGGCTTGCTCCTGCGCTTCACCGATGCCAACTACGTCGCGTCGCCCGAGATGGAGCCCTACATCGTCGCCACGGGCGTGGTGCTGGGCTGGCTTGCGCTGTCGCTGATGCTTGCCGTCGTGCTGTGGGCCTTTGGGCGGCGCGCGATGCTGTGGCTGGTCGGCGGCCAGATCGCGGGCCTCGGGCTCGCCGGGGGCTGGGAGAGCCTGTCGCCGGGAATTGCCGAGACCGCCGTTAGAGCGGTCGGCGGCTGAGGCGGGACGACGGGGCGGGTCATCGACCCCGGCCCGGACGCGAGGGGGGAAGCCGGGCAGGTTCGCAGCATGCGGGCGGTAACCCGGCCCATCAGGATCGACGGCGGCGCGCCGCGGAGCGCGCCGGCCGTTCGTGGCGGGGCGCCTCGCGTGCCGCCGAGACCGCTGACGCGCCCATGCGGCCGCGCCGGCGGCAGGAAGCGGCGCCGCATGTGGCCGCCGCCAGAGCAGGAGAACAAGGATGATGAACGACGTTAAGGAAGGCGCCCGTCTGCTGATGCTGGCCGAGGCGGCCGAGAAGCACCTGCAGGAGCACGGCCACGATGTCGCGGTCGCCGCCAACGACGAACTGACCGCCTTCGACGTGACGCCCTCGGGCACCGAGGAGCGTGTGGTGCGCGTCCAGGCGATCGGGCGCGAGAGCTGGGAGATGGTCCGCCCGAACGGCGAGACGCTGACCGGCATCGGCACCGAGCAGACCTTCCTGGTCATGCTCGAGCGCGTCGTCGGCAGCCGCTGACAGCCGAGGCGGGAGGGCCCGGGGATGGCCGACAAGGACGACGCCGCAGCGGGCGAGGGCCCGTCGGTCACCCCGGTGATCGCGATGTCCGGCGCGCCGACCTTTCCCTTCGGACCTCCCGGCTCGACCCCAGATGATCCTGCCGGGCGCTTCGGTGCCCGGCTCGCGCCGCTCGGCGACCGGCTCGGCCTGACGCGCCTCGGTGCCATGCTCACAAGCGTCGAGCCCGGCAAGCGTGCCTTCCCCTTCCACAACCACCTCGCCAACGACGAGCTGTTCGTGATTCTCGAGGGCACGGGCGAGCTCCGCCTCGGCGACGCGACCCACCCGGTGAAGGCCGGCGACGTGGTCGGCTGCCCGCGCGGCGGGCCCGATACGGCGCATCAGCTGGTCAACACCGGTACGGCGGTGCTGGTCTATCTGGCCGTCTCCTCGACCAACGATCCCGACATCGCCGAATATCCCGACAGCGGGAAGTTCATCGCCCTCGCCGTGGCCCCCGGTCCGGACTACCTCCACGCGCATCTGCGCCATGTCGCGAAACGCGACGACGGGCGCGACTACTGGGAGGGCGAGGCGTGATCGTCACCACCACGCAGGGCGTCGAGGGCCGGCGCATCACCGACTACCGCGGCATCGTGGTGGGCGAGGCAATCATGGGCGCGAACGTGGTTCGCGACTTCTTCGCCTCGATCACCGATGTCGTGGGCGGGCGCGCCTCGGCCTACGAGGCCAAGCTGGAGGATGCGCGCTCGACGGCCATCGGCGAGCTGGAGGAGCGTGCCCGCGCGCTCGGCGCCAACGCCGTCGTGGGCGTGGACCTCGATTACGAGGTCGTGGGCGATTCGATGCTGATGGTCAGTGTCTCCGGCACCGCGGTGGTGCTGGAGGGCTGAGCCGCCCCCGCCCGCCATCCACCGACAGGACAGGGAGGACGACAACGCCTGCCGCCCAGCGGCCCGGTACGGTCAACGAAATGGAAGGCCCGATGATCCATGCTCCGCCCCGGCCGCCACAGGCGCGGCGCGTGGGCGAAAGTCGGAGGGTCAGGCGATGCACGACATGGGCGGCGGCACGAACGGCAGCGCGGGACCGCCCGCGACGGGACCGGACCTGGACCTGGGGCGCGCGCTCGGCGCCGCGCTCGACCGGCTGGCTCCCGACGGGGCCGATGCCGCGGGCGCCGGCGCGGACCACACCATCAGCGGCCGGATCGCGGCCGCCGCGGTGGGCGCGGTGGACACGGTCTCGGCCATGGACACCGATCCGGCGATCCGCGCCGCCCTTGCCCGCGCCTTCGTGCGCCATGTAGGCGACGCGCTGGCGCGGCGCTTCGGCCTGGGCCCGGACGAGATCGCGGCCGCCCTCGGCGCTCTGCCGGCGGAGGTTGCGGCGGAGGAGGACGGAGCGGCGGGCGACGGGCCGCCGGGCGGGGTCGAGGCGCCCGTGGCCCGGACCGGGGCGCAGGCCGGCGAGGCGGTCATGGCACCGGAGGGCCCGCAGCCGGACGACCAGCCGGCAGAGGCGCCTGCGGCCGTGGGCGACACTGCCCGGGACGCGGCTGGCGAGGCGGCCGGGGACGCGCCTGGGGAGGCGGCCGGGGATGCGGTGGGCGCCACCCCGGCCGGCCCGGCGGTGCTGGAGGACGACGAGACACCGGCGGCCGATCTGGGCGTCGCGACGGAAGAGATGGGCCCGGCCGGCGACGCTGCCTGGGACGACACGGAAACGGCGGTCGCTCCCGCCCCCGCCGAGGGGGCCGCGGCCCCGCCGGCAGAGGAGGACGGGAACGATGCTGGAGATCAGGAACCTGCACGTGCAGCTGGAGGAGGAGGCGAAGCCGATCCTCAAGGGCGTGGACCTGACGGTGGAGACGGGGAAGGTCCACGCGATCATGGGCCCGAACGGGTCCGGCAAGTCGACCCTGTCCTACGTGTTGGCGGGGCGCGACGGCTACGAGGTTTCGGACGGCAGCGCAACGCTTGACGGCGAGAACCTGCTGGAGATGGAGGCGGAGGAGCGCGCCGCGGCAGGCGTCTTCCTCGCCTTCCAGTATCCCGTCGAAATCCCGGGCGTGAACAACATGACGTTCATGCGCACCGCGCTGAACGCCCAGCGCAAGGCCCGCGGCGAGGACGAGATGTCGGCGCCTGATTTCCTCAAGCTGGTCCGCGCCAAGGCGGGCGAGCTGGAGATGCCGGCCGAGATGCTGAAGCGATCGCTCAATGTCGGCTTCTCGGGCGGTGAGAAGAAGCGCAACGAGATCCTGCAGATGTCGCTGCTCGAGCCGCGCCTGTGCATCATGGACGAGACCGACAGCGGCCTCGACGTCGACGCCATGAAGCTGGTGTCGGAGGGCGTGAACCGCCTGCGCAGCCCCGACCGCGCCTTCCTGGTCATCACCCACTACCAGCGCCTGCTCGACCATATCCGTCCGGACGTGGTGCACATCATGTCCGCCGGCCGCATCGTCGAGACCGGCGGGCCGGAGCTGGCCCTGCGGGTCGAGCGCGAGGGCTATGCCAGCCTCAGGACCGAGGCCTGAGATGGCGGCTCCCCAGACCACCAGTCCCGCGACCGATGCCAAGCGCAAGGCGGCCGAGGCGCTGATCGCAGCGCTGCCCCTGCCGGAGGGCGAGGCCGGCTGGGCGCGTGACGTGCGCGCCGCGGCGCGCACGCGCCTGCTCGAGGCCGGCGCGCCAGGGCGGCGCGACGAGTACTGGCGCTTCACCGATCCGGCGCGCCTGGTCGCGCCGATGGCGGCGCCCGAGGGCGAGGGGGCGGCCGTCTCGCCCGATCCCTTCCCCGGGATCGACGCGGTCACCGTCGCCTTCGTGAACGGCCGCCATCGCGCCGATCTCTCGGCGCCCCTGCCCGAGGGGGTCGTGGGCGCGTCGCTGGCCGAGGTGATGGCCCAGGACATCAGCATCGCGCGCGAGCTGTTCGGCCGGCTGGAACTGGCGGGACAGGAGAAGGTCGCCCGCCCGCTCGCCACGCTGAACACCGCCGCTGCCCGCGACGGGCTGGTGCTGCAGGTGACGGGCCCGGTCGCCACGCCCATCCACCTCGCCCACGCCCAGGCGGGCGCGGGCGCGGCGCTGCTTCGCCATCTCGTGCGCGTCGAGAGCGGCGCCTCGGTCACGCTGCTGGAGAGCGGCCATGCCGCCAACACGGTGATCGAGGTCGATGTCGCGCCGGGCGGGACGTTCCATCACCTGCGCGTCGCCGCGGGCGAGCGGCCGGCCGAGGCGCGCCACATCTTCGCCCGCGTGGGCGAGGGCGGTGTCTTCAAGTCCTTCACCCTCATGGCCGACGGTGCGCTGACCCGGGTCGAGACGGTGATGGACCTGATCGGCGACGACGCCGTGGGCCATATCGCCGGCGCGGTGCTGGGTGGCGCCGAGGCGCATCTCGACAACACCGTCTTCGTCACCCACTCGGCCGAGCGGGGGGAGAGCCGGCAGGTCTTCAAGAACGTCCTCACGGGCCGCTCGACCGCGGTCTTCCAGGGCAAGATCTTCGTGCGCCAGCCCGCGCAGAAGACCGACGGCTACCAGATCAGCCAGTCGGTCGTGCTGGACGACGGGGCCGAGTTCCTGGTGAAGCCGGAGCTCGAGATCTATGCCGACGACGTCAAGTGCAGTCACGGCTCGACCACCGGCGCGCTCGACGCGGACGGCCTCTTCTACCTCACCGCCCGCGGCATCCCGCTGAGGGTGGCCGAGGCGATGCTGATCGAGGCCTTCGCCGACGAGGCGATCGAGGAGATCGAGGACGAGGCCCTCGCCGACGCCATGCGCGGCCATGTCAGCGCCTGGATGGCCCGGCGCGCGTGAGCGCGCGTCGCGCCGGGGCGCGCCGGAATGCGCTGCACGGCCGGGGCGCGCCGGAATGCGCTGCACGGCCGGGGCGCGGCCGAGTGCGCTGCACGGCCGGGGCCTGTGCGAGCATCCCGCGGGATTGCTGCGCGGCTGACCACCTCACACAACCGGGGCGGACAGGTTGCCGCCCCGGGCCCCGCGGCTGATCCGGCGTTGGGGCCAGCTGTGCCCGGTAACGCCTTCGGCAGACCGGAAACCGGCGGCCTGCGGCCCCCGCACGCCCCAATTCTGCCATCCTCGCGCGGCACTTGCATCCCATGGCCCTTGGAACCGGAATGATGAGGCCGAGCGAGGCCGGTTTCGTTGCGCGGCTCCTGACCGCGTGGATGGACCTGCGCGTCTCGATGCGTTCGATCCTCGACAGCGAGCCTGGCGAGGGGCGGATCCTCATGTTCGCCATGACGCATGGCGTGATCGTCTTCGCCGCCTACGTGCTGGGCGTCGCGGCCGAGGCGGCACCCCTGCCGGGCGACGACATGCGCCTGGACGCCAAGGTGGCGGCCGGCTTCACCGCCTACATCATCCTGCGACCCCTGCTGCTCTATGCCATCGCGGCCGGCTTCCGGCTGGCGCTGAAGGGCTTTGGCGGCACCGCCTCGTGGCGCGAGAGCCGGGCGGCGGTCTGCTGGGCCGCCGTCGTCTCGGCGCCGGTGAGCTTCGTGCTGGCGCTGCCCGGCATCTTCGCGCTGGTGCCGGGTTCGGTCGTGATGGCGCTCGACGCGATCGCGGCAAGCTTCTTCGTGGTAGCCTTGTCGTACTTCATCACGGAGGCGAACGGCCTTCGTCGTGTTTGGCCCGTGTTCCTTGTCGTCGGCGGCGCCACGATGGGCGTCTTCGGGGCCGTGTATGCAGGCAGCGCCTCGGCGATGCCCGTGTTCGGGGACAGCCTCTGAGCGCGACCATGGCCGCGCGGGGACGGTCGCCGGCGAACGGAGGGATGGGATGTCGTTGACCGATACCCGGGCGGGCGGTGCGCCGCTGCCCGAGATCACGCTGGCCGATCTCGAGGAAGATCCCGAGATCGTGCGCCTGCGCCAGCAGTCGATGAGCGCGCGGCTGCGCATGAGCATCGTCGACATGCGCCAGGCCACGCGCCAGCTCCTCGACGACAGGCTGACCGAGGCGCGGCTGCTGTTCTTCGTGCTGATGTCGGACGTGATCTTCTTCCTGAACTTCGGCGTGAAGTTCGTGCTGTCGCCCCAGGCTGACGGGTTCCGCGACGCGCTGCCGACCAGCTTTGCCGGCGCGATCGGCGGGGTCATCGCGCTCTGCTTCCTGGTGCGCACGGCGGCGCTCTACCTGTTCTCGGGCGTCGTGACGGTGGTCTGCCGCATCCTCGGCGGGCGCGGCACCTGGCTGGATACGCGGGCCGGGATCTTCTGGGCCTCGCTGGTGGCGGCCCCCGTGGGCGTCGTCGGCTCGCTTATCGTCGTCGCCCTCGGCTATCTCGAGCCGACCTACCCGATCCTGGGCGAGCAGATGCTGCAGCTGCCCGCGCACCTGATCGGCATCGTGGCCTTCGTCTACTTCGTCTCCGCCGCCGTGGCCGAGGCGCAGCAGTTCCGGCGAACCTCGCCCGTCTTCATCGCGTTCTCGGCGCTCTCGATCGGGGCGCTGGTGGGCGTGCTGGCGCTCGCTGGCATGGTGCTGGACATGCTCGCCTGATAAGTCCGTCTGGCGTGCGGCGGGGCCCTCTCCCCGGCGCGCGGTGGGCCGACCCGGGGGGCGCGACGTGGCTTTCGCCGTCGAGATGTTCAAGCGGATGGTCGAGGGGATCATCGCGCCGGCCCGGTCGGCACGCGGCGTGCTGGCCGAGCGCTGGGGCCTCGACACCGCGATCCAGATCGCCATCCTCGCCTACTGCCTGAACGCCATCCTCGCGATCCTGATGCCGGATGCGCGCGCCACGGCGCTGCCGGGCAGCTGGGTAGTCGCGCATCTTGTCAACATCATCGCGCAGGTGCTGCTGGTGGGCCTGCTCGGCGGGCTGATCTGGGGCATCGGGGCGCTCTTCGGGGGCAAGGGCACGCTCTACCCGGCGTTCGCACTGTCCGCCTGGCACACGCTGGTCACGGTGCTCCTGGGCCCGCTCTTCATGCTGGGCACGGGCGCGATGCGCCGCGCGCACGAGGCGGCCAAGGCCGCTGCCGCCGCGGCGGGCGAAGGCGCGGCCGAGGTGCCCGCCCCCATGGACCTCGGGGCCGCGTCGACCGGCATCCTCGTCCTCTTCGCCTTTGGCGTCGCCGCCTGGTTCTGGCTGATGGCGGTCTATGCGATGGAGCTGCACGGCTTTCGCAACGTCTGGTCGGTGCTGGGCGTCATGGTCGCAGCGGCGATGCTTTTCTCGGCCTTCGCGCTTAATCTGGCTTAGAACGATTCCAAACGGGGCCGCGACCCCACGCGACCCGAGGCCAGGAGCGCCCCATGGACGACCACAGCTACGACGTCGAGCGGATCCGCCGCGATTTCCCCATCCTCGCGCGCGAGGTGAACGGCGTGCCCCTCGTCTATCTCGACAACGCCGCCTCGGCGCAGAAGCCGCAGGCGGTGCTGGACGCGGTGCAGACCGGCTATGGCGAGGAATACGCCAACGTCCATCGCGGCCTGCACTACCTCTCGAACCTCGCGACCGAGAAGTACGAGGCCGTGCGCGCCAAGATCGCCGGCTTCCTCGGCGCGGGCGAGGCCGAGGAGATCATCTTCACCCGCGGCGGGACCGAGGCGCTGAACCTCGTCGCCTATGCCTGGGCGATGCCGCGCATCCAGCCGGGCGACGAGATCGTGCTCTCGATCATGGAGCACCACGCCAACATCGTGCCCTGGCACTTCCTGCGCGAGCGCTTTGGCGCGGTGCTGCGCTGGGTCGAGGTCGACGACCAGGGCGCGCTCGACCCGCAGCGGGTGATCGACGCGATGGGGCCGAAGACCCGCCTCGTCGCCGTCACGCACATGTCCAACGTGCTGGGCACCGTGGTCGACGTGAAGACCATCGCCGCGGCGGCGCGCGAGCGCGGCATCGCCACCGTGGTCGACGGCAGCCAGGCGGCCGTGCACATGCCGGTGAACGTCAGCGACCTCGGCGTCGACTTCTACGCCATCACCGGCCACAAGCTCTACGGCCCCAACGCCACCGGCGCGCTCTATGCCACGCGCGCGCGCCAGGGCGAGATGCGCCCCTTCCAGGGCGGCGGCGACATGATCCGCGAGGTGCATACCGACCGCGTCGGCTACCAGGACGGCCCGATGCGCTTCGAGGCGGGGACGCCTGCCATCGTGCCGATCATCGGCCTCGGCGCCGCGCTCGACTATCTCGACAGCGTCGGCATGGGCGCGATCGCGGCGCATGAGGCACGGCTGCGGGACTATGCGCGCGAGCGGCTGGACGGGATCAACTGGCTCACGACCCACGGCCGGACGCCGGGCAAGGGCGCGATCTTCTCCTTCGCACTCGAGGGCGGGGCGCATCCCCACGACATCTCGACGGTGGTCGACCGCAAGGGCGTGGCCGTGCGTGCCGGCCACCACTGTGCCCAGCCGCTGATGGAGCACCTGGGCGTCACGGCGACCTGCCGCGCCTCCTTCGGGATGTACAACACCACGGCCGAGGTCGACCGCCTGGTCGAGGCGCTGGAGCTCTGCCACGAGCTCTTTGGCTGAGATGTGATTCCGTAGTCCGCTGAAACGGTTGCTGCGCTGCAGCGACTGAAAGGTTGTTCAACGCGTGAGTCGCTGTGCCGAACACGGCACAACCGCACGTTGTGTCTCGGAATGGCGCATCACGTGGCGGAATCCGGTAATTCCTGCCCTCCGATAGCCGTGTTCTGGCAACATCATTACGCAAGAAGAATAGGTGCGGACAGATAAGGTCTTCAGTTTTTTGCACTGCACCAGTATGACTCTGATGTGACGAATGGAGGTGCGTATGCGCAATTCGACGACGCGTTCCGAGGGAATGCCCGAGGGTGGAAGCGATCCGTTCGCCTTCCCCCAGCGTGATGCCATGATGGCGGGCGCCAACCAGATGGCGCTGATGTGGACCATCCCGCTGCGCGCGATGATGGTCGTGATGACCGAGGCGATGCATCGCCGCTGAACCCTGCCCGGCCGCTGACGCGGCCGGGGCCGAGACCGCGCCCGGGGACAACCGGGGCCAGCACCATGCCCCGCGATGCCGGGGCGGGCGCAGGGGCTAGGGCCTGGGGTCCAGCACCATCTCGCCCAGCGCGCCCAACCGGGCGTCGCCGTCATCCATGCTCATCGGGATCGTGTCGCCGCGCACCCACAGCGTCGAGAGATCGTCGTAGTGGCGCGAGAGCGGGTGCCCCGACTGCCCCGTCGCGATGACGATGCGCGAGCGGTCGAGATCCGCGAAGTCCAGCACCATGCGCAGCCCCGAGGCGTGCACGTTCTCGAACGGCGTGTCGCCCCGCCCCGACATCGCGCCCCGCAGCACCGTGTAGAACCCGCCCGAGGTCTCCTGGCGGATCGACACCAGCGCGCCGAGCGGGAAGACGAAGCCGAGCGGCGTGTGCACATGCACCGCCTCGTGCGCCGCCCCCCAGCGCCAGCCCTGCAGGTTGGTGCCATAGTCGCGGCCGAGCCGGGCGAGCGCATCGTCCAGCGCCCGCGCCGCCATCTCGTCGCAGGTCTCGACCTCCGGCGTCTTGGTGATGTCGCACCAGACCCCGGCACCGTCGATGTCGCGGAAGGCACGCTCGACGAAGAGCGGCCGCAGCCCGGCCACCAGCGGCATCAGCGGGCCCAGCTCGTCCTCGGCCAGGCGCAGCGTCAGCTGGCGCATCCACTCGGCAAAGATCAGCGGCTCGGGCCGGTGGCGGTCCATCGCGCCGCTCCAGTCGGCGAGCAGCGCCAGCGCCTCGGCCCGCCGCGCCTCGGGCCCCGTCGGCCGCGCCGCCTCCTGCCCGCCCCGCCACCAGAGATCGCGCGCCACGATCGGCAGCACCGCGCGCGCCATCTCGGACACCGCGTCGTTCTGCAGCGCCAGGAAGCCGTCGAGGGAATGGAACTCGCGCGCCGTCAGCTCCTTCTGGATGCGCTGGATCCGGAAGGGCAGGTCCCAGTCATGGGTGATGTGGCGGGGAAAGGGCGCGTCGGTCGAGCGGTTGTTGGCATTGGCCAGCGCGCCCGAGCGCGGGTTGACGACGCGCGGCCGGTCGCGGGGGCCGCGCATCCCCTCCCAGGCGGTCTCGGCCAGCCAGCCGGGCGAGGGCACGCGGCCCTGGGTCGGGCTGTCGGCCCGCCGCTTGGGCAGAGCGCCCGAGACGATCATGCCGATATCGCCGTCGACATCGGCCAGGATCACGTTCTGGGCCGGCGCGCGGACGCCCGTGGCCTCCTCCATCGCCTCCTCGACCCCCTCGGCCGTCATCAGGGACAGCGCGGCGCTCATGGTGAGGTCGTCGTCGCTGAGCGCCGTCCACTTGAGCGCCGCGACATGCCCCTCGGGCGTCACCGCGTCGGCGCCCATCAGCCCGCCATCCAGCACGGGGCCGTTGCGGGTGGCGCGGACGGTGGTGATGAAGGGCTCGGCCCCGTCGCGATCGATGCGGATGCGCCGCGTCTCGAAGCCCGCCCAGCCGTCGGGCGTGCGATAGCGGGTGGGGTCGTCCGGGTCGACGCGCTCGATGTAGAGATCGGCGTCGTCGGCCCCCACGGTCGTGAGCCCCCAGCCGAGCCGGCGGTTGCGCCCGATCAGCACCAGCGGCGTGCCAG
>JBCBPG010000027.1:0-14584 GCA_039820865.1 Pseudomonadota bacterium | reverse complement strand
CGGCCGGTGCGCCCGATCTCGCGGTCCTGCCGGCCTGGACCTTCTTCGTCGCCCCCTGCCTCGGCACGCTGGCGCGGGGACTGAGGGCGCGGGGCGTGCCGGTCGCCATGGTCGTCCACAACGCCAGCGTGCCGAGGCAGGGGGCGACGAAGAAGGTCCAGGCCGGCAGGACCGCGAGATCGGGCGCACCGGCCGCGATCCGCCGCGCCGCGCCGCGCCAGCCGAGCGGGTTGACGGCATCGAGCGCGAAGCGCGGCGCCAGCGCCTCGGGCGGCGCGGCATCGGGGTCGCGGTCGCTCTCGCCCGGGTAGAGGCGGCGGGGGTAGAGGCGGCGGAAGGACCAGAGGTCGAGCGTCACGCCCTCGCGCGCCGCCAGCGCCCGTGCCAGCGCCGTGGTGTGCCGGGCGATGCCGCCGCGGGGAGACGCCCCACCAAGGGCGCTCACCCAGGGTACCCGCCTGCGCCCCACCCGCCGGCGCTGCGACGATGCGCGCTGGCGGAACCGGCGGCCCCGTGTCAACGAATTGCTCCCCGGCCCGCCCGCGCCATCGCACGGTGCGACCCGCGCCAGCAGGAGACCCCATGCGACCCGACCGGATTGCCGTGACCGAGGACTGGAGCGCGCTCGCCATCGCGTGGCCGGACCGCACCGACACCATCCCGGCGCCGGTGCTGCGTGCCCGCGCCCGCGACGCGGCGAGCCTGCGCGCCCGTCTCGACGGCACCGCGGCCGATCCGGCCGCCGGCCTCGCGATCACCGGGCTCGAGGCGGTCGGCGCCATGGGGGTCAACATCGCCTTCTCGGACGGCCACGACCGCGCGATCTATCCCTGGGCCTATCTCCGCGAGATCGCCGACGGCCTCGCCACCCCAATGGAGGACGAGCCGGAGAGCGCTCCCGGGACCCCTGCCAGGGCGGTCCCGGCCGAAAGTTCCGGTCCGCTACGCAATTAATTGACATCCACGCCCGGCGCCGCAGCGCAGCATCGGGCGATCGAGGGAGGATATCCATGGACGAGATCCGCGACGGGCTCGAGCGCATCGACTGCGACATCCTGATCATCGGCGGCGGCACGGCCGGCCCGATGGCCGCGATCCGCGCCAAGCGCGCCAATCCGGGCGCCAATGTCGTGCTGCTCGACAAGGCCCACGTCAAACGCTCGGGCGCGATCTCGATGGGCATGGACGGGCTCAACAACGCCGTCATCCCCGGCCACGCCACGCCCGAGCAGTACGTCAAGGAGATCACGATCGCCAATGACGGCATCGTCGATCAGAAGCCGGTGCTGCGCTATGCCGAGACCTGCTTCTCGGTGATCGAGGAACTCGACCGCTTCGGCATCCGCTTCCAGAAGGACCAGAACGGCGAGTACGACGTGAAGAAGGTGCACCATATCGGCACCTACGTCCTGCCGATGCCGAACGGCGACACGGTCAAGAAGGCGCTCTACCGCCAGCTGCGCAAGGCGCGCATCAACATCGTCAACCGCTACTGCGCCACGCGCCTGCTGACGGGCGAGGGGCGCATCGCCGGGGCGATGTGCGTCAACACGCGCGACGCCACCTTTCTGGTCGTGCGCGCCAAGGCCGTGATCCTGTGCGCCGGCGCCGCCGGGCGGCTGGGCCTGCCGGCCTCGGGCTATCTCTACGGCACCTACGAGAACGCCTCGAACTCGGGCGAGGGCTACGCGATGGCCTACCACGCGGGCGCCGGCCTCGCGAACCTCGAATGCTTCCAGATCAACCCGCTGATCAAGGACTACAACGGTCCCGCCTGCGCCTATGTCGCCGGGCCCTTCGGCGCGTATACCGCCAATGCCAAGGGCGACCGCTTCATCGAGTGCGACTACTGGTCGGGCCAGATGATGCAGGAGTTCTACGACGAGCTGCAGTCGGGCAACGGGCCGGTCTTCCTCAAGCTCGACCACCTGGCCGAGGAGACGGTCGCCGAGATCGAGCAGATCCTGCACAATGTCGAGCGCCCGACGCGCGGGCATTTCCACGAGGGCCGCGGCACCAACTATCGCGAGCGGATGGTGGAGATGCACATCTCCGAGATCGGGTTCTGCTCGGGCCACTCGGCCTCGGGCGTCTTCGTCGACGAGAATGCCGAGACGACGATCCCCGGGCTCTATGCCGCCGGCGACATGGCCAACGTGCCGCACAACTACATGCTGGGCGCCTTCACCAACGGCGCGATCGCGGGCGAGGATGCGGCGGCGAGGATCGGCGAGCGGGACTTCGCGCCGATCGACGAGGGTGCGATCGAGGCCGAGCGGGCGCGCGTGCTGGCGCCCACGCTGCGCGACGACGGCATCCCGCCCAACCAGATCGAGTACAAGACCCGGCGCCTGGTGAACGACTACCTCCAGCCGCCCAAGGTGACCGCCAAGATGCAGCTTGCCCAGCGCCGCTTTGCCGAGGTGCGCGAGGACATGGAGCAGGGCATGATGGTCCGCGACGCGCACGAGCTGATGCGCGCGCTCGAGGCCGCGTCGATCCTGGACTGCGCCGACATGGCGGCGGCCGCCTCGCTCTACCGCACCGAGAGCCGGTGGGGCCTCTACCACAACCGCGTCGAGTATCCCGGCCGCGACGAGGAGAACTGGCGCTGCCACACGATCCTGACGCGCGAGGACGGCGAGATCCGCCACGCCAAGCGCGCCGTCGAGCCCTACGTGGTCGAGATCGAGGACCACGAGAAGGACGCCTATTACCGCCAGCGCGTCGGTGCCGCCAAGCCCGTCGCCGCCGAGTGAGGACCTGACGATGCCGCTCGCCGCCACCCATACCACCGTCCCCGTCGTCGTCGAGGACGCGCTCTGCATCGCCGACAAGGGATGCACGGTCTGCGTCGATGTCTGTCCGCTGGACGTGCTGCGGATCGCCGAGACCGCCGAGGGCCGCAAGACCGCGTACATGAAGTACGACGAGTGCTGGTACTGCATGCCCTGCGAGGCCGACTGCCCGACCGGCGCGGTCAAGGTGAACCTGCCCTACCTGCTGAAGTGAGGCCGCACCGCATGTCGGGCATCTTCGAGGACTTCGCCGAGATCGACGACCTGGCCGAGGATCTGGCCGACGACGACCCGGCCACGCGCCGGGTCGCGGTGATGGCGCTGGCCGACAGCGCTGATCCGGCGGCGATCCCGTTGCTGGCCGGCGCGCTCGAGGACGGCGACGCCGGCGTGCGCCGCCAGGCGGCGCAGGCGCTGGGCGAGTTCGACGGGCCCGAGACGGCGCAGGCGCTGGCCGGGGCGCTGGCCGATGCCGACGCCGAGGTCGCCGCCGCCGTGGCCGCCAGCCTCGCCGAGCTGAAGGACCCCGCCGCGGCGCCCGAGATCCTGCCCCAGGTCGCCCATGCGGAGGCCTTCGTGCGCCGCGCGGCGTTGCGCGGCGTCAAGGAACTGCGCGCGCCCGAGAGCATGGGCCCCGCGATCGCCGCGCTGGACGACTCGGACGAGACGGTCAGGGCCGAGGCCGCGTCGGTCGTCGGCTGGCTCAAGGACGAGCAGGCGCTGCCCGCGCTGGTCCGCGCCACGCAGGACGCCTCGCCCGACGTCCGGCGCACCGCGGTCTCGGCGCTCGGCTTCTCGGCCGTCGCAAGGGCGGGCGAGGGGCTGATCGCGGCGCTGGCCGACCTGCACTGGCAGGTGCGCGAGGCCGCGGCCGAGACGCTGGGCCGCACGCCCGACTGGGACGCGACGGCGGCGCTGCGCGCCGTGCTGGCCGACGACGCCTGGCAGGTCCGCCTCAAGGCGGTGCGCAGCCTCGGCAAGCTGCACGATGTCGAGGCCGTGCCCATGATCGGCCCGATGATGGAGCTGCCGATCCCCAACCTCCGCAAGGAGTGCGCCGCGGCGCTGGGCGAGATCGGGGCGGCAGCGGGCCGACCCTTCCTCGAGCCCTTCAAGGACGACACGGACCCCGACGTCCGCAAGAACGTGCGCTGGGCGCTGGGTCGCCTGGGCACCGACGACGCCGCCTGACGGCATAGTAACATATCGGACTTCAGGTCCCGACGGGATCACCGGGTCCGCTGAATACTTGCGCTGCCACGTTGCGGTCAGCGTTTTTCTGCCAGTTTTGGCAAAATACCCCAGACGAATACGAATCAATCCTTGCATGAGGGCATACACGCCGGGGTGAGCCGGCGAGAATGCCCCCATGGAATGCCGTCATTTCGAGCAATCGCTGTCAAAAACTGCCGATCTAATCAGCGTTTCGATGAATCTGGCGCAATTTTGGCAGACTCACGCGCGAAGGAACTGGACAGTCCCCGGTCTTGGGCAAATCATCCAAGTAATTGTTCAGACAGGGAGAACAGACGAGATGACCTCGCACACCCGTATCCTCGCCTCCGCGAGCGTCGCCGCGCTCGTCGCGCTGGCCGCGCCCGCGGCCGTCGCCGAGGAGATCGAGATCGCCATCGGCCACCAGTCGATGTGCACCGACACCTACACGGCCGGCATCGTCGTGAAGGAGCTCGGCCTCCTCGAGAAGCACCTGCCGACGACCGGCAAGTACGAGGGCATCGAGTACGACGTGAGCTGGGCCGACTACTCGTCGGGCGGGCCGATCACCAACCAGATGCTGGCCGGCAAGCTGAACTTCGGCGTGATGGGCGACTATCCGCTGATCGTGAACGGCGCCAAGTTCCAGGAGACCGAGAGCCTGCGCACGCTCTACGTCGCGGGCACCGGCTACAACCTCAAGGGCTCGGGCAACGCCATCGTCGTGCCGGTCGCGAGCGACCTCTACAAGATCGACGATCTCAAGGGCAAAGAGGTCTCGACCCCGGTCGGCTCGGCCGCCTGGGGCATGCTGCTGAAGGCGATGCAGGACGCCGGCATCCCGTCGGACGAGTACGTGCTCAAGAACCAGTCGCCCGCCGTCGGCGCCGCCAACATCGCGGCCGGCAAGATCGACGCCCACAGCGACTTCTGCCCCTGGTCCGAGATCATGGAGTTCCGCGGCACGGGCCGGAAGATCTTCGACGGTTCGGAGACCGGCGTGCCCTACCTGCACGGCGTCGTCGTGCGCCAGGACTTTGCCGAGGAGTACCCCGAGGTCGTCAGCGCCTTCGTCAAGGCAGTCTACGACGCCGGCGTCTGGATCAACGAGGACCCGAGCCGCGCCGTCGACATGATGGAGGAGTGGACCGGCGTCGAGAAGGAGGTGCTCTACCTCTACTTCTCCAAGGGCGGCCACCTGACGCTGGACCCGACGATCAAGGAAGAGTGGGTCGAGGCGCTCAAGTTCAACCACGGCGTGCTGGAGCGCGAGAAGGCGATCCCGCCGCTCGATTTCGACGCCTGGATCACCGACAAGTACGCGCGCATTGCCTATGAGGAGATGGGCGTCGACTATGACACCGATCTCGCGGCGATGGTCGACCCGGTCGCGGCCAATGCCGGCCTGCCGATGGAGATCTGGCACGCCCGCGACGGCATCTCGACCTACGAGGACCTGCCGGGCTTCCTGCAGTCGCTGGCCGAGATGCGCGCCGAGGGCGCCAAGATCAACGCCACCTACGTCTACGACGTCGAGACCGGGCTCAAGCTGTTCGGCAAGACGGCGTTCTGGGTGAAGGACGGCGACGGCTTCGCGACCTTCCTGCGCAAGGGCGAGGCCGAGGCCCATGCCGCCGAGGTCGGCGGCGAGGTGATCGACCTCGACGCGGCCGTGGCCAGCTTCGCGAGCTGACCTGCCCCGTCCCGCGAGAGGGGGCGGCGCCCGCGGGCGCCGCCCCCGATGCGTAAGCCGAGCCCGAAGCCGAGCCCGAAGCCGATCTGCGGAGAGAGGCCATGACACTGCAGGCCAGCGTCAGCACCCCCAACGACGCGCCCGTCGAGGCGCCGCCTGACCGGCCTGCGGCAGCACGCCCGACCGCGCCGCACGGCACCGCCGCGGCCACGCCCCCGCCCGATCCCGTCGCCACGCCGGCCCCGGCGGTCGCGGGCAGCGATGCGGCCGGCGCCCCGGCGGGCCTGGCCGCCACGCTCGCCGCCCGGCTTGGGGGCAGCATCCGGGGCAGCATCCGGGGCGGTGCGAGCCAGACGCTGGGGCTCTCGGCGCTGTCCATCGCGCTCGGCCTCGCGTTCTGGTGGTGGGCCTGCGCGGTCAATCTCGACCTCTACGTGGACTTCCAGAACGTGCCCGGCCCCGGCACGGTCTTCATGGCCTTTCTCGGCCATCTCGCCACCGAGGAGTTCTACGTCCACATCGCCGTCTCGATGCAGCGGATCGCGATCTCCTATGCGCTGGCCGTCGTCATCGGCATCGGCATCGGGCTGGGCATGGGGCGCTCGCGCGCGATCCGGGCGATGGTGATGCCCTATATCGAGATCGTGCGCCCCATCCCCGCCGTCGCCTGGATCCCGCTGGCGATCCTGATGTGGCCGACGGAAGAGGCGTCGATCATCTACATCACCTTCCTCGGCGCGCTGTTTCCCATCGTGCTGAACACGCTGCACGGCGTCGAGCAGACGCCCGAGGTGCTGGTCCGCGCGGCCCGCTCGCTCGGCGCCAGCCGCTTCGCGATCTTCCGCCATGTCGTGCTGCCCTCGGCGCTGCCCTCGATCTCGGCGGGGCTTGCGATCGGGATGGGCGTCTCGTGGTTCTCGCTGCTCGCCGGCGAGATCATCTCGGGCCAGTACGGCATCGGCTACTTCACCTGGAACGCCTACTCGCTGATCGAATACGAGGACATCGTGGTCGGCATGCTGGTGATCGGGGGCCTCGGCACGCTCTCGACCTGGGCCGTCAAGCGCGCGACCGCGCCGCTCCTCGCCTGGCAGAAGAGGACGCGATGACCGCACTCACCCTGATCCGTGACACCGCCCGCGCCCGCTGGCGCATGATCCTCGCCTGGGGGCTGGTGCTGCCGCTCGTCTACCAGGTCGCGATGCTGATCGCGCTGGTGGTCCGGTTCGGCGACCTGCCGAACTACATCGTGTTCTACGACTGGCCCGGCAATGTCTGGCGCATCATCGAGGGCACGCCGGCATGGAGCGACATCCCGCCCATCGTCGCCAACGAGTGGCTGATCGAGATCGGCTACATGAACTACGACTTCGGGCTCGGCATCTCGGAATGGGCGCTGGCGGTCGTGCCCTGGGCGCTGGCCGTGCTGTTCGTGATGGGCTGTCTCACCGGGCTCTGCCTGGCGCTGCGCAGCGCCGGGACCTGTGCGCCGACGGTCGCGCGGTCGTCGGGCGCGGCCACGACGCTCGGCGCGGGGCTCGTGCTCATGACCAACGCGACGATGAGCTGGGTGGTCTGCTGTGCCACGCCCTCCTGGGTCGTGGGCCTCGCGATGCTGGGGCTCGGGGTCTCGACCTCGCTGGCGCTCGAGAGCCTCGGCGGCTGGCTCTCGGGCGCGGGCTTCGGCCTGCTGCTCGCCACCACCTATGCCATGGCCTGGTTGCGCAGCCGCCCGGCCGCCGCCGGGGCCGCACACCCCGCGACCGCCTGAGGAGGCACGGATGCTCGACAACCTGGTCCAGCGCACCACCGGGCGCATCGCCATCGAGGGCGTGAGCGTCGTCTTCGGCAGCGGCGACAGCGCGATCCGCGCCGTCGAGACCACCGACCTCGCCATCGAGCCGGGCGAGTTCGTCTGCCTGCTTGGCCCCTCGGGCTGCGGGAAGTCGACGCTGATGAACACCGTCGCCGGCTATGTCGCGCCCACCACGGGCCAGGTCAGCGTCGACGGCAAGAAGGTCGAGAAGCCGGGCCCCGAGCGCGGCATGGTCTTCCAGCAGTACTCGCTGCTGCCCTGGAAGACAGTCCATGACAACATCGCCTTCGGCCCGCGGATGCAGGGCAAGGGCCGGGCGCAGGCCAGCGAGATCGCCAACACCTTCCTCAACATGGTGGGGCTGCGCGCCTTCGCCGACCGCTATCCGTCCGAGCTGTCGGGCGGCATGCAGCAGCGCGTCGGCATCGCGCGGGCGCTGGCCAACTACCCGGCCGTGCTGCTGATGGACGAGCCGTTCGGCGCGCTCGACGCCCAGACGCGGCTGATGATGCAGGAGAACCTGCTCGGCATCTGGCGCGAGTTCGGCACCACAGTCCTCTTCGTCACCCATGACGTGGACGAGGCGATCTTCCTGGCCGACCGCGTGCTGGTGATGAGTGCCGCGCCCGGGCGGATCATCGCCGACATCCCCGTCGACCTTGCCCGCCCCCGCACCGCCGAGATCGCCACCGACGCCGCCTTCACCGCGCTGAAACGCGAGTGCCTCGGGCGCATCCGCGCCGAGAGCCTGCGCGCCTTCGAGGAGCAGGACGCATGAGACTTACTCCCCCCGCCGTGCCCGCCCTCGCCATCGCCCTGGCCCTGGTCGCGCCCGTGCTCTTGCCGGCCCCGGCCGCCGCGCAGAACGGCGTGGTGCTGGACGAGCCCGCGCCGATCCCGGCCTTCGCGCTCGAGGACCATTACGGCCGCGCCTGGACCGACGAGGCGCTCGACGGCGGCTGGACGCTGGTGATGCTGGGCTTCACGCACTGCCCCGATGTCTGCCCCTTCACCATGGCGAACCTCGAGGCCGTGGTCGCCGAGCTCTCGCTGCGCGTCCGGCCCGACAGCGTACCGCAGGTGATCTTCCTGTCGGTCGACCCCGACCGCGACCGCGCGGGGCTGGCCACCTATGCCCGGCACTTCCACCCGGACTTCCTGGGCGTGACGGGCGAGCGCGAGCAGATCGACGCCATCGTCGAGGCGACCGACGGCTTCTACCGCTTCGTCGGCGAGGGCGAGAGCTACGACGTCCAGCACACCTCGGCGATCAGCGTGATCGACCCCGACGGCATGATCCGCGCCAAGCTGCAGCCGCCGATGGAGCCCGGGCCCACGGCCGAGTTCCTGGCGCGCCTGCAGATCAGCTACCGCCGGGAGCAGACCCAGTGACCCGCCTTGCGACCCGCTTCCTCCACCTCTTCGCGCTGGTCGCCGTCGTCTCGGCGGCGGCGCTGCCGGCGCGCGCGGGCGGTCTCGCCGTCTCGGATGCCTGGATCGCGCTGGCGCCGCCCAACATGCGGGCCCATGCGGGCTATTTCACGCTGACCAATGCCGGCGAGACGGCCGTGCTCGTCACCGGTGTGGCGGCCGAGGGCTATGTCCGCGCGATGCTGCACGAAAGCCGGATGAGCGACGGCGTGATGTCGATGGTCCATCTCGACGCCATCGAGGTCGCGCCGGGCGCCAGCGTCGCGTTCAGGCCGGGCGGGCTGCACCTGATGCTGATGGGCCCCGGGGGGCCGCAGACCGAGGGCGCGAGCGTGCCGATCACCCTGACCCTCGGCGACGGCACCACCCTGTCGGTCGAGGCCGAGATCCGGCGGCGCGGCGGCGGCCATGGCGGTCATGCCACCCATGGCCATGACGGCTGACGCGACGGCTGACCGGCTGGATGACGGGCCGGCTGGCGGGCCTGTGGGGCGCGGGCGGCGGCGGCGGCGGACGGCGGGCCTGGCGGCGCTGGCCGTGGCCGCGCCGCTGGTGCTGGCCGCGCCGGCCCGGGGGGACATGATCTCGACCGAGGGGATGGAGCCCTGGGAGGTCTGCGGCCTCTGCCACGGCTATACCGGGCTGTCGGCGACGGCGAAGTTCCCGCGGCTGGCCGGCCAGAAGCCCGCCTATATCGTCAAGCAGCTCGAGGACATCCTCGACGGTCGCCGCACCAACGAGGGCGGGCAGATGCGCGCCATCGTCACCGAGGTCGACCCCGCCGATTTCGCCGCCATCGCCGACTGGTTCGCCACCCAGGACCCGCCCGAGCCCGATGCGCCGGACGGCGATGCCGCCGAGGGCGCCCGGCTCTGGGCCGCGATGGACTGCGCCGCCTGCCACGGCGCCGGGCCCGTGCTGCCCGAGGATGCGCCCGCCGATGCGCCTGAGGGACTGGTGGCGCCGCACCTGACCGCCCAGCACGAGCGCTATCTCGTCAAGCAGCTCACCGACTTTCGCGAGGGGCGGCGGACCAACGATCCCGGCGGCGTGATGCAGGCCCGCGTTGCGACACTGGACGATGCCGCGATCGAGGCGCTGGCCGCCTTTCTCGCAGCCGAACCGCGCCCGTGACGGCGCCCGAGCGCTCGGCTGGCGGCCCCGGCTCCAGCCCCGGCTCAAGCCCCGGCCCCAACCCCGGCGTTCGCCCGCGGGGCCCGCGCGTCGCCAAACCGGCAACCGCGTCGGCAACCGGGCCGGGGCCGGGGTCGGGGTCTGCGCCGGGGCCGGTGTCTGCGCCGGGGTCTGCGCCGGGGCCGGGGTCTGCGCCGGGGCCGGTGTCTCCGCCGGGGTCTGGGTCGGGGCCGGGTCGGGCGTCGGCGGGCGAGGACCGGCGTCCGAGCGGCGCGCTCTTTCTGTCGGAGTATTTCGCCGACCTGGACGAGGGCGCGGGTTTCCTGCAGCGCCTCTCGCCCACCGAGCGTGCGCGCCTGACCGCGCGCGGCACGCGGCTTGCGCTCGACCGCGGGCAGGGCCTCTTCTTCCAGGGCGATCCCCATCGCGGCGTCTGGGTGATCGAGGAGGGCCGCATCCGCACCTTCTATGTCGGCCATACCGGGCGCGAGATGACGCTGGCCTACTGGACGGCGGGCCATTTCGTCGGCGGGCCGGAGGTCTTCGGCAGCGGGCGCCATGTCTGGTCGGCCGACGCGGCCGAGGACACGGCGCTCCTGTTCCTGCCCGGGGCCGTGCTGCGGGCGCTGGCGCTGGAGATGCCGCAGGTGGCGCTGGCGATCATCGACGGGCTGGTGGCCAAGGGGAAGTGCTACTCGGCGCTGGTCCAGATGCTCGGCACCCGCTCGATCGCCGAGCGGCTGGAGCTGCTGCTGCGCGCCATGGCCGACAGCCGGGGCCAGCCGACGGCCGAGGGCGTGGTGATCGACCGCTCGGTCACGCATGAGCAGTTCGCGATGATGGTCGGCGCCACGCGACAGTGGGTGTCGGTCTCGCTCGACCGCATGAGCCGCGACGGCCTGATCCGCATCACCCGCAGCCAGATCGTCCTGCTGCCCCCCATCCTGGCCCCTCGCGACAGCCCGGCTCCCGACCGCTGACGCCTCCCGCCCCCGCGCAAGACCCCGCGCCCGCGCCCGCACCCGCACCCGCCCAGAGCGGTGCCGAGATGCTGGATCGGGGGCGCCCGGCTGGGCTATCACCCGGAAAGCGGCGCAGCCCGGGGTGGGACCAGGGGAGGGGAGCGTGGCGGCAGAGCGGTTGGCCCATGCCCCGCGATCGGGGATCGAGGACGCGCCCGGCGGCGCGCGCCTGGTGCTGGCGAGCGAGCGGGCGCCCGACGGCGCCCCTCCGCCCTTCCTCGCCGCCCGCGCGCTGGCGCCGGAGGTCACGGCGCGGGCGCTGCGCGCCGTCTCGGAGATCGTCGCCTCGCGCTTCTACGTCCCCCCCGCGATGCTGGCGCGGATCCTGCGCGAGGCCGACCCGGTCGCCACCGTCAGCCCGGACGCGGTCCGGTTCGAGGGCTTCTCGGCCTGCTGCAGCGCCTATATCCGCCTCGACATGGGCGACGGGGCGCTGGAGGCGGGCGAGCGGCGCCACGGCACCACCAATGTCGACTTCGGGCCCGAGCTGCGCGCGGCGCTGACCCGGGTCCGGCGCGACAGCGCCCTGGAGATCACGATCGGCCGGGAGGGCGTCGCGATTGCGCACGAGACGGCCGCGGTCGTCGAGGAGAAGGTGCCGCTGCCCGTGCGCTGGGTCCGGGGCTTTGGCGAGGTGCAGCGCCATCTCGGCCGGATGCGCCGCGCGGCGACGGTGCCGCGCATCGCCGCGCACCGCTTCCTGCGCGCCCAGCCGCGGTCGAAGTCGGACGCCCTGCAATGGGTCACCGCCGCGCCCGCGGGGCTGCGGGTGGCGGCGCGGCCATCGGCGGGGGCGGTGCCGCTGCGCGGCGGGCATCGGCTGCGCGCGCTGGAGCCGCTGATGACGGCGGCCGAGGCGATGGAGGTCTGGCATGACGAGACCGCCGGCAGCACGGCCTGGGTGCTCCGCCTCGGCGCGCAGCGGCTGACGCTGGCGCTGAATGCCGAGCCCTGGCGCGGCTTCTCGGGCGATGGCGGGCTCCTCTCGGACCTCGCGGCGGCCGAGGACGGGCGCATGGCGGCGCTGCGCGCCCAGCTCAACTGGCAGGCGCGGCTGGCGCCCGGGGACCTGGCCGCCGCCACCGGTCTGACGGTCGAGGCGCTGGAGCGCGCCCTCGCGGTGCTGGCGGCCGAGGGGCTGGTCGGCTTCGACCTCGATACCGGCGCCTATTTCCACCGCGTCCTGCCCTTCCGCCTCGACCGGGTCGAGCGGCTGAACCCGCGGCTGAAGGCAGCGCGCGCGCTGGTCGCGGCCGGCGCCGTCACGCTGGGGCCCGAGGTCGCGACGGTCGCCTCCGGGGGCGTGGTGCACGAGCTGCGCGCGGGCGAGGGCGGGCTCGGCTGCACCTGCCCCTGGTTTGCCCGCCACGCCCGCACGCGCGGGCCCTGCAAGCACGCGCTGGCGGTCGAGATCGCGATGGAGGCGGCAGAATGACCGGTGACGAGGCACTGGATCTTGCCAGCAGGTGCCGCGCCTCGACGGCGCTTGCGGGTTTCGCCAAACTCGCTGAGGCCGAGCGGCGCAGGGCGGCGAAGCCCGTGCTGGCGCTCTGGAAGGCGCATTGGCGCGCGCGGTTCTCCGCCGCGGCCAAGCCGCCCGAGGCGCCGAAGATCCGCGACGAGGAGGCGCTGCGCGTCGCGATGCTGGCGACCGCGGTGCCGTCCGAGCTCAAGCCCTATGGCTGGCAGACGCTGCCCCAGACGCTCGATGTCGTGGACGTGATGCGCGCGCTCAGGCCGGGCTGGCTGGACCGCTATGTCGCCGATCTCGTCGACGCCTCGGCGCATCTGGTCTGGCGGGTCGCACCGCTCTGGCGCGCGGGGCTCTGCGCCCGGCCGGCGGGCGACGGCGTGATCCTCGGCTACTACTCCCATGTCGGCGGCGCGCGGATGGCGGCCGAGGAGCCGGACTTTGCCACCCAGGACATCTGGCGCTTCTTCGAGGTCGAGGGCGGCGGCGAGATCAGCCTGGCGGCGACCGACAAGTACACCTCGGAAGACGCCCAGTGGTCGACGGTGATCCTGCGGATGTGCCGCGAGGGGCAGCTCGACCGGGACCGGCTGCTCGACGCCTCGCTGGACGCGCTGGAGCGGGATTTCGGCCAGTTCCGCGTCGGCTGGTATTCGCGCCTGCACACGGCGCTGGCCCCCTCGACCGACGAGATGGCGGCGCGCGCGGGGCGATATCTCGGCCTGCTGGCGAGCCCGATCCCGCCCACGGTCTCCTTCGCGCTGAAGGCGCTCAAGGCGCTGGACAGGGCCGGGCGGCTGGAGGGCGCGGCGGTCCTGGCCGAGATCGCCCCGGCGCTGCAGGCGCGCCAGAAGTCCGCGGCGAGCGAGGCCCTGCAGCTGGTCGCCGCCGCCGCGAAGCGCGACCCGGCGCTCGCGCCGGAGGCCGCGCGCCTGGCCGCCACGGCGCTGATCAGCGAGGCGATGGACGTCCAGAAGCGCGCGCTCGACCTGGTCGAGACGCTCGATGCCGTGCGCGATCCGGAGGTCGCGGCGGTGCTGGGCGCGCATCTCGACGCGGTCGCCCCGTCGCTGCGCCCGCGGCTGGAGGCGATGCTGGGCGCTGGGGCCCCCGCGGTGGCGGCCGCGGAGGAGGCCGGGGAGGCGGCCCCGACGGTTGCCCTGCCCGCCGCGGCCGCGCCGGTCGCCCCGGCCGCGCCGGTCTCGCCGGTCGACGGGATCGACGCGGCGGTCGGGCTCTTCCTCCAGGTGCTTGAGACCTGCCGCGACCCGCTGGCGGTCGAGCGCGCGATCGACGGCCTCGCCCGTTTCGGCGCCGCGGCGCTCGCGGCCGGCACGAACCTCACGCCGCTGACCAGGCGCGCCCGACAACTGCTGGAGCGCGACCTGGCCTCGCGCACGCAGGCGATCCTTGCCGCCACCGGCCTCGCCTGGGTCGAGGGCAGGCTGATCGAGCCCGTCCTCGCCAGCCACGTCCCGGGCTGGAAGCAGGGGCTGCTGACCGGCGACAGCTTTGCCGCCGTCTTCCAGCGGCGCAACGACGAGGTGCTGTCGGCGGTGCAGCGGGGCGCGGCGCTGCCGCTCCTGTCGCTGCCCTCGGACACCAGCGGCTGCGTGGCCCCCGGCGACCTCGTCGACCGGCTTGCGGTCCATGGGGGCGAGGCCGGATCGGGCGAGGACCTGGCGCTGGCGCTCCTGCGCCTCGGCGCCGAGGGGCGGGAGGCGGCGCGCGCCCGGCTCGATCCGGGCGACGAGGCCGGTCAGGCGCTCGCCTATGCGCTGGGCGCAGCCGCGTCGCCGGGCCCGACGACGGCGCTCTGGGTTGCCGCATGGGCAGCGCGCGCCCCCATGGCCGCGAACGGGCCCGCGAGAGGGGCAGCGGACGGGGTGACGGGCGGGGAGACGGACGGGGCGGTGGTCCGGCTGGTCGGCCGGCCGGTCCCGGATGCCGGCACGCCGGCGGCAATGACGCTGGAGACGGTGCGCGACGGCAAGGATCCCTATT
>JBCBPG010000026.1:0-14703 GCA_039820865.1 Pseudomonadota bacterium | reverse complement strand
GCCAGGCGGGCCCGTCGCCCTGCCCCCGCACCGAGATGAAGTCGACGCCGAAGCGGCCGAGCACGCCCTCGCCCCGCAGCACCTCGGCCGCGCGCCGGCCGGCCTCCTGGATGTCGAGGCGGTAGCCGGCATCGGCAGGGAAGCGGCAGCCCTCGAACACCTGCGCCCCGATCCCGCCCGTCACCTGGTCATGGGTCGAGACGGTGGCGAGGCGGCCGAGCGGGTCGATGCGGTACTGCGCCGAGGGCGAGGTCTTGACGTCGCCCTCGATGAAGGCCTCGACGATGCCGCCCATCTCGGCGAACTTGGCCTCGAACTGCGCCCAGCCCATGCCCTCGGCCACGAAGTCCATGGCGGCGAGGCGGTCGGTCACCGCGCCGCGCGCCAGCGGGCCGTCAGGGTAGCGGAAGATCGCGTTACCCTCGCCCGAGAAACCCTCGTTGAGCTTGACCACCGCGCGGCGGAGGCCGGGATCGCGGGCCTTGAGCGCCACCAGCGCCTCGGCGATGCCCTGGGCGTCGGTCAGGTCCTCGACCCCGTCGGCGATGTCGAGCCCGGCCTCGCGGAAGACCCGGCGCGACCCGCTCTTGGAGCCGAGCGGCAGAAGCGCCGGGTCGCAGCCGTAGATCGGCACGCCGAGGCGGAGCGCCAGCCGCCGCTCGGCCTCGGACACGTTGAAGCAGGTGAGATGCGCCCGCGAGGCGTCGGCAATCGCGGCTCCGATGCGCTCGACGAGGCGCGGGCGCTCGAGCACCTTCTCGACCAGCGGACGGGGCGAGGCGTCGTGGCAGGAGAGCAGCGTCAGCCGCCGGATCGCGTGGTCGCGCGGCACGCCGGGCATCAGCGAGAGGTAGTAGTCGATGATCGCCGGCGGGATCGGCTCGCTGGTGACATAGACGATGCGCGCGCGCGGCAGGCGCATCAGCAGCAGGTGGCAGAGCAGGCGCTGCTCGTAATGGATGACGCCGGTGATCTTGCCGAGCACCTCGGCATCGAGCGAGAGGCTCGGCAGCACGACGATCGTCCGCGCCAGGGCGTCGTCCTCGAAGACCTCGCGGAACTGGTCGGCAAAGCGACCCTGCAGGGCACGGAAGGCCGCCGCCTCACCCGCGCTCTCACCGGCGCCCTCACCAGCGCGGTCACCGGGCCCGCCGGCGTCCGGCGGGGTCAGGGGCGCGCTGCCCTCGAAACCGGTCTTCACCATGCGCCTCCGGCCGTCGGCCCCATGGTGCTGGGCCGTCCTCAGCCTAGAGCGCGTCGCAAGCCCAGGGCAACGGTGGGCGATGCCCCCACCGCCGGCCCACGTCGTGTCGGCTACTTCCTGTAGACGTCGTAGCCGATGATCTTGGCAGGCGTGTCGCCGGTGTTCTCCCACCAGTGGACCAGGCCGTGCGGCTCGAGGCTGACGCCGCCGGGGCCGAGGATCACGGGTTCGGCCTCGTCCGAGCGGTGCTCGGTCATCTCGCCCTCGACGACGACGGCGATGGCGGGGCGGCCGTCATGGCTGTGCTGGGGAATGACACCGCCCGGCTGGATCTCGAAGAAGCGCACACGCATCGCATGGCCCGGCAGCGCGGCCGAGCCCTCTTCGAGCGGGAATTCGCCCGCGGGGACGAGGCGCATGCCCTTCGGGGAGCGCGGGCCGTCCAGCGTGCGGATGCCGGGCTGGCCCTCGGCGGCGTGGGCGGCGGGGATCTCGATGACATGGGCCGCGGCGGGCGTAGCGAGGGCGACTGCGAGGGCGAGGGTGGCGGCGAGGGGCGCGGCGAGGCGGGCCATGGCGGTCTCCTCTGGGGGCGGCCCGGGGGCCGATCGACGGGATGGCGCCGGGATGCTGCGCCGCACGCACAGGATATGGGATGGCACCGCGGGGCCATCTATCAGGAAGCGCGCATGATCACGCCGCAGCGAGCGGGGCGTCAGTCGTAGGCCCGGGTGTCGTCGATCACCTTGCCGTCGTTGGGCAGGCTGCCGGGCGCGGCCAGCGTCACCTCGGCGCGGAGCTTGAGGATGTCGCGGGCGGTCTCGGCCAGCGCCTCGGCAAGGCCGTCGGCCGGCGCCGCCTCGACGGCCATGGCCAGCGTGTCGGCCTCGCCCGCGCGGCCGATGGTGACGCGGGCCCTGGCGGCCCCCGGGTGGCGGGCGAGGATGGCGGCGACCTGCTCGGGGCGCACGAACATGCCGCGGACCTTGGCGGTCTGGTCGGCGCGGCCCATCCAGCCGCGGATACGGGGGCCGGTGCGCCCGCAGGGCGAGGGGCCGTCGAGAAAGGCCGAGAGGTCGCCGGTCGCGAAACGCAGGAGCGGCCAGTCGGGGTTCAGGAGCGTCACGACCACCTCGCCGACCTCGCCCGGGCCGACGGGATCGGGCGTGCCGGGGCGCAGGATCTCGAGGATCGCGTGCTCGTCGACGACCAGCCCCTCGCACGGCGTATCGTCGATCGCGGTCTCGTAGGCGATGTTGCCGAGATCGGCGGTGGCATAGCCCTGAAGGCAGGCGATCCCGCGCTCGGCATAGAAGGCGCGCAGCGACGGGAAGAGCGCGCCGCCCGAGACCCAGGCGCGGGTGATCGCGAGCGTGCGGCCGATCTCGTCCGCCTTCTCCAGCAGCACCTTGAGGAAGTCGGGCGTGCCGACATAGGCGGTGGCGCCGGTATCGGCGGCGGCGGCGGCCTGCGCCTCGGTATTGCCGACGCCGCCCGGCAGGACGGTGGCGCCGAGCGCGCGCGCCCCGCTCTCCATCATCACGCCGGCGGGGGTGAGGTGATAGGCGAAGGCGTTGAGGACCACGTCCCCGGCCCCGATGCCGGCGGCGCGCAGCGCGCGGGCAAAGCGCCACCAGTCGGGCATGTCGACACGCCCCGGCTCGTAGAGCGGCCCGGGCGACTGGAAGACATGGGTGAAGCCTGCGAGGGGGCGCGCGGCAAGACCGCCAAAGGGAGGGGCGGCGCGCTGACGCTCGACCAGCGTGGCCTTGCGCATGACCGGCAGGCGGGCCAGCGCCGCGCGGTCGGTGACGCTCGCCGGGTCGGTGTCGCCAAGCTGTTCGGCCAGCGCCGGTGCGGCATCGCGCGTGGCGGCCAGCTGGCCGGCGAGCGCCGCGAACTGCGCCGCCTCACGCGCGGCAGGGTCGCGGATCTCCAGCGGGTCTAGGGTCATGCGGTGTCCTCGCGCCAGCAGGCCGCGCATCGGCGGCTGGCCCTTGGTAGACCATTCGCCGGGCGGCGCGCAGCGGCGGAATGCGCACCGTATCGGACCGGGACGCGCGAACGAGGCGCGATAACGGGGGAGGGGGCACGGGAGGATGGGCGGCAACCTGCAGCCGCGCTAGAGCATTTTCCAACCAGACTGACTCAGTCTGGCGACAAGAAAATGCGGCAAACAAAACAACCTGGAGCGCGAGGCCCGGCGCAGTCAGGTCGGCAAGCGCGCTAGGCCGCTGCGGCGGCGCGGCCCCGCCAGCCCACCACGCCGAGCGCGATGGCGCTGGCCGAGACGATGGTCATGAGCGTGCCGGGGAAGAAGTTCACGAAGCCGCCGAGGTCGAGGAACAGGAAGTAGCCGATGTCGAACAGTCCGCCGATCAGCGCCGTCACCCAGATCGCGGTGACGCTGCCGCGCCAGATCAGGACGCCGCCGATCAGCGTGACGGCGCCCGCCCAGACAAGGTTCCATCCGTGCTGGTTGAGAATCGCGCCGGCGGCCGCGGGGTAGTCGGCGAGCAGGGTCTCGGGCGGGACGGCATCGGAGATGGCCTGGACGGCGCCGGCCGCATCGCTGGACAGCACGATAACGCCGGCCATGACATGCACGGCGCCCCAGACGACCCAGAGGACGGCGGCGATCCAGAGGGCCAGATGGGCTTGCATGACGGCCTCTTGTGCTTCAGCCCCGACCTGCGATCGCCTTGCGGCGTGACGGCGGCTTCCCTGACACGGACGCTGGAGTTATTAATGGACAAAGTCAACAAAATACACCCGTGACCGATCCACGCCTCGACATCGCGACCCAGGTGGACCGCTTCGTGCGGCGGCTGAACGCGGCCGTTCACGCGCGGGCCGAGGCGGTGGACGCCGAACGGGTCGGGCCGCTGGGGGGCATGGCGCTGTTGACGCTGGCCGAGATCGAGCCCGCGCCCATCGGCCGGCTCACCGCCGAGATGGGCCGCGACAAGTCGCAGATGACACGGCTGGTGGGGCTGCTGGAGGCCAAGGGCATGCTGGCGCGCACCCCCTCGCCCGACGACGGCCGCGTCAGCCTGCTGAGCCTGACGGCGCGGGGGCAGGCGCAGGTCGCGGCCTTCCGGAACGCGGTGGCGGCGGCGGTGGACGAGATCCTTGCACCGCTCGGCGCCGGCGAGCGCGACGCCCTGGCCGCGACGCTGCGCAAGCTGTGAGGCGCGTTCCCGGCCAGGGTGCGGGACGCCAGTTAGGGAGCGGGCGATGTATGCGATGCACGTGCTGTTCGACCTGAAGCCCGGCGTGGGCGTCGACGAGGTCGAGGTCGCGTTCGGGGCCTTCACCGCGCATCTGCAGGCGCTGGACCTGGTGGTCGAGACGACGCCGGTGGCACGGCGCGACCGCCACCCGGTGCTCGACACCGACCACGCGCGGGGTCACGGCTGGTTCGCCTCGATGCGGTTTCGCGACCGGGCGCAGGCCGACCGGGCGGTCGCGCGGATCAGCGAGGCGCATGGCGACACGCTGGCGCTGCACCGCGCGGCCTTCGCGCTGGTCGCCGATCCGGTGTTCTTCTGTACCCAGGATGCGGGGCCGGCCTAGCCCAGCCAGCGCTTGCGGCGGCGATAGCTGCGGACATCGCGGAAGGACTTCCGCTCGCCCTCGGCCATGCCGAGGTAGAACTCCTTGACGTCCGGGTTCTCGCGGAGCTCGGCGGCGGGGCCGTCCATCACCACGCGCCCGCTCTCGAGGATGTAGCCGTAATGGGCGAAGCGGAGCGCCACGTTGGTGTTCTGCTCGGCCAGGAGGAACGAGACACCCTCGTTCTCGTTCACCGATTTGACGATCTCGAAGATCTGCTCGACCAGCTGGGGGGCGAGGCCCATCGAGGGCTCGTCGAGCAGGATCGTCTTGGGCCGGCTCATCAGCGCGCGGCCGATGGCGGTCATCTGCTGCTCGCCACCCGAGGTGTAGCCGGCCTGGGACTTCCGCCGCTCCTTGAGGCGGGGGAAGTAGCCGTAGACCATCTCGAGATCGGCGGCGATCGCGCCCCTCCCGTCGCGGCGCGTGTAGGCGCCGGTCATCAGGTTCTCCTCGACGGTCAGGTGCTCGAAGCAGTGGCGGCCCTCCATCACCTGGATCACGCCGCGGCGGACGAGATCGGCGGGGTCGAGGCCGGTCGTGTCCTCGGCGCCGATCAGGATGCGGCCCTTGGTGACCTCGCCCCGCTCGGAGCGGAGCAGGTTCGAGATCGCCTTCAGCGTCGTGGTCTTGCCCGCGCCGTTGCCGCCGAGGAGCGCCGTGATGCCCCCCTCGGGCACCGTCAGGCTCACGCCCTTCAGCACGAGGATCACGTGGTTGTAGATCACCTCGATATTGCTGACCTCGATCAGCGGGCGGGTCGTGACGGCACTGGCGGGCTGGTCGAGCATGTCAGTCCTCTGGTGGGCCTCCGGTGGGTGCGCCGGCGGTCAGGCGGCTTCGCGCTGGGGCGGGGCGTCGTCGGTGTTGCTGTCGGTCCGGGCGGCCGTCGCGGCGGCGGCATCGGCCTCGGCCCTTTCGCGGGCGGCGCGCTCGGCGCGGGCGTCCTCGGCCACGCGGCGCGAGACCCACCACATGCGCACGAGGAAGGCAAAGGCACCGAGCTTGGCGATGGCGAGCAGGGCTCCGGCGTCCATGGCAGTCTCCTCCGGTCCGGTCCACCCGGCAGTGTGCCGGGTCCAATCCGCGATGAGCTAGGCCGCCGGGCGCGTGCCTCGCGGCGTCATGGCGCCGCGGCCAGCGGGCGCCCCCGCCGGCCGCGGACGACCATCAGTCTTTCCTGACGTATTTCACGCGGTCCTCGGTGACGCCTGAAAGCACGTCGGTAACCGACTTACCGAACATCCCGTTGAGCGCGTAGAGCGCGGGCACGACGAACATCGCCGTCACCCAGAAAATGCCACCACTCATCTTCAGTCTCCCCTCGTCAACCCGCCCGCAGGGGCACCGCGGACGGGACCAAGCTGCGGCATTGTCACCGCATTTCGAGGATGGGACGCCGCGGCGTCAGTTGCAATCCCGCGGCGTCAGGCTGTTCTCGGCCGCGTAGGCCGCGCTGTCCTCGGCGATCAGCGGGTCGACCACGTCGCGGTCGGCGGCGATGAAGTCGGTGATCAGCGACCACTCGCCCGCCGCCGCATCCCACTGCTGGATCGCGCCCAGGCCCGGGGCGCCGTGGTTGGTGCACGAGACCGAGAAGGTCGGCATGAAGTCCGGCAGGCCGTTGGCCTCGAGCACCGCGTCGGTGATCTCCAGCGCCTCCATCCCGTCGCGCATCATCGCGGGCGTGATATCGGCGACGCCGTGGATCTCCTGCGCCTTGAGCGCGGCCTGGTGGGCCAGCATGCCGGCGACGAGACCGCGGTTGTAGAGCACCGTGCCGTGCTGGTCGCCCGCCCCCGCCGCATTGCCGGCATCGTAGACATGCGCCTTGAGGTCCTCGTAGATCGGGTAGCCGTCGCCCACGCCGTGCATGGTGATCGCCTTGTAGCCGTCGGCGGCGTCACCGGCGGGCAGCACGTCGTTCTCCGAGGCCGACCACCAGACGCCGATGAACTTGTCCATCGGGTAGCGGATCGAGGCGGCCTCCTTGATCGCGACCTGGTTCATCACGCCCCAGCCCCACATCATCACGTAGTCCGGACGCTCGCGGCGGACCTGCAGCCAGGTCGCCTTCTGCTCCTGGCCCGGGTGGTCGACCGGCAGCAGCAGCAGCTCGAAGTCGTGCTTCTCGGCCAGGATCTCCAGCGTGCGGATCGGCTCCTTGCCATAGGCCGAGTTGTGGTAGACCAGCGCGATCTTCTTGCCCGAGACGTCGCCGCCCTCCTCGTCCATGATGTGCTTCACGATGATCGAGGCAGCATCCCAGTAGGTGCCGGGGTAGTTGAACACCCACTCGAACACCGCGCCGTTGGCGGCCGAGGTGCGGCCATAGCCCATCGAGTGGATCGGAATGCCGTCGGCCGAGGCGCGCGGGATCAGCTGGTAGGTGATGCCGGTCGAATAGGGCTGGTAGACGAGCCCGCCCTGGCCCTTGGTGCTCTCGTAGCACTCGACGCCCTTGGTCGTGTTGTACTCGGTCTCGCAGGGCAGGACGCGCGCCTCGACGCCGCCGATGCCGCCGTCGCGCGCATTCACCATGGTGAAGTAATCCGCATAGCCGTCGGCCAGCGGGATGCCGTTCGGCGCATAGGGGCCCGTGCGGTAGTCGAGCGAGGGGAACACGAGGTCGGCCGCGGCGGGGCTCGCGAGAAGGCCGAGCGCGGCGGCGCCGGCGAGCAGGGTCCTGGTGGTCATGGGGTCACTCCCTGTTGGTCTTGGTTGGGGTCGTCCCGGCCTCAGTACGGGAAGGGCCAGGTGCGCAGGCGCTCCTTGGTCGTCCGCCAGAGCGCGGCGATGCCGTGCGGCTCGCGGATGAGAAAGAAGATGATGAGCGAGCCGACAAGCACCGGCTCGAGGCTGTTGACGATGTCGGTCGGCCAGCCGGCGCTGTCGGCCAGCACGTTCTTGAGGAACACCGGCAGCAGCGTCAGGAACGCGGCGCCCACGAGGCTGCCGAAGATCGAGCCGAGCCCGCCGATGATCACCATGAAGAGGACGAGGAACGAGATCTCGATCGAGAACGCCTCGGTCCCCTCGGCCGCGCCCTTCCAGATCGAGAAGTAGAGCGCGCCGGCCATGCCGATATAGAAGGACGAGACCGCGAAGGCCGAGAGCTTGGTGATCAGCGGGTTCACGCCGATGATCTCGGCCGCGATGTCCATGTCGCGGATCGCCATCCAGGACCGCCCGATCCGCCCGCGCACCAGGTTCCGCGCGACCCAGCCGAAGACGAAGACGAAGACCAGGCAGAAGAGGTACGTCGCCCAGGGCTCGGTATTCGGGCCGGTGATCAGGACGCCCAGGAACTCACGCTCGGGCGCGGTGATCTGGCCGGTGGCGGAGTAGTTATAGAACCAGCCGAACTTGTTGAAGATCCAGATCAGGAAGAACTGCGCCGCCAGGGTCGCGACGGCCAGATAGAAACCCTTGATCCTGAGCGATGGCAGACCGAACAGGATGCCAACGCCGGCCGTACAGACCCCCGAGAGGATAATGACCAGCGGCATCGGGATTGCCGGTAGGCCGGTCATGATCTTGTAACAGGCATAGGCACCGCAGGCCATGAAGGCCCCGGTGCCGAGCGAGACCAGCCCGCAATAGCCCGTCAGGATGTTCAGCCCGATCGCCGCCAGGCCGAACACCAGGAACGGCATGAAGATCGACTGCTCCCAGTAGTCGTTGATGAAGATCGGCACGATCAGGAAGGCAACGCCGATCACCACCCAGAACCGCCAGAAATCAAAGGCGATCGGAAACGTCGCCATGTCTTCGGCATAGGAGGTCTTGTACTCACCGGCCTCGCGGTAGAACATCAGCTCGCCTTCCTGCGATACTTTTTGTATTGCGCCTCGGTGGCCGGCAGCGCGGCGCGCGCCAGCACGGCTTCGAGCCGGTGATGGTCGACGGGCCGGCCATGGGCCACGACGAAGCCGATCGCCGCATCCGCCGGGGCGCCGCCCATCGGCTTGAGCGCGCGGCAGAGCGCGCCGACCGCCGGCACGTCGGCCGCGCCGAGCCCCACGCCGATCTCGATGCGCAGGATCCAGAGGGTGCGCAGGCGGAACATGAAGTCGCTCATGTCTTTGCTCACGGCGGGCTCTCCCGGGCTGAGGGTCGCTGCCTGCATCTCAGCCCTCCCAAACCGCGGCGTCACCCGGAAAATCATCGCCCTGGGGCTTGACCAGGCAGAAGCGGTGGCCGGTGGGCGCCTCCATCACGATCCAGCCCTTGGGGCTCTCCTCGACGACCTGCGCGCCGAGCGCCACCAGCCGCGCCGCCTCGGCCGGCCGGTCGTCGGTCTCGAGGTCGAGATGCACGCGCGGCGCATGGTCGACCGCCTGCAGCAGCACCTTGGGATAGCCCTTGCGGTCGGCCAGCACGGCATACTTGCCGTCGTCGTCCACCCGCCCCGGGACGCCCAGCGCCGCCGCCCAGAACGCCGTCGCCGGCCCCAGATCCGCGGTCTCGCAGTCGATCACGATGACGCCGATGCGCGAGCGATGCATCCTCAGACCCTCTCGATGATCTTTTCGCCGAAGAGACCCTGGGGGCGGAACAGCAGGAAGAAGAGGGCCAGCATGTAGGCGAACCAGTTCTCGGTCGCGCCGCCGATCTCGGGGCCGACATAGACCTCGAAGACCTTCTCGCCGACGCCGATGATCAGCCCGCCCACGATGGCGCCGGGGATCGAGGTGAAGCCGCCCAGCATCAGCACCGGCAGCGCCTTGAGCGCGATCAGCGAGAGCGAGAACTGCACGCCGAGCTTGGCGCCCCACATCACGCCCGCGACCAGCGCGACGAGCCCGGCGATCGACCAGACGATCCACCAGATCGTCTCGAGCGAGATGCCGACCGAGAGCGCGGCCTGGTGGTCGTCGGCCACGGCACGCAGTGCCCGGCCCATGCGGGTGTATTGCGAGAAGAGCGTCAGCGCGACGACCAGCGCGATGGCGACGATGGCGGCGGCGATCTCGATCTTCTCGACGAACATCGCCGCACCGAAGGCCGCGTCGGTCGCGTCGATGATCGTGTCCGAGGGGCCGCTCGGCAGGCCGATATCCACCGCCTTGACGTTGGCGCCCCACATCAGCTCGCCGACACCCTCCAGCACGAAGGCAAGGCCGATCGTGGCCATGAACAGGATGATCGGGTCCTGGTTCACCAAGGGGCGGAGCACGACCCGCACCACCACCCAGGCCAGCGCCACCATGGTCGCGAGCGAGAGCGCCAGCGAGACCGCCGTCGAGAGCCCGGCCCCCCAGAACTGCGCCTCGATCCCGAAGATCCAGGACCAGAGATGGGCAAAGGGGATCTGGCCCGTCTGGAAGCCGACCAGCGTGAGCGCGGCGAAGAGCGCCAGGATGCCTTGCGCAAAGTTGAAGATGCCCGACGACTTGAAGATCAGCACGAAGCCGAGCGCCACCAGCGCATACATCACGCCCGCCAGCAGCCCGGAGACCACGACCTCCCAGAAGAAGACGTCCGTCAGCCACCCCCGGATCGCCAGGAACACGATCAGCGCAAGGCCCGCCCCGATCCAGGCCAGCGCCCGCGGGCCGAGATGCACGGAACCGACGGTGACCCCCGTCCGGGTCAGGCGGTCGATGAGGCTGGGGGTGGTCTCGCTCATGCGGTCCTCGCTCGGGGCGCGCGCCCTCCTCGGCCGGCCCCTCTCCCCCGGCCCCTCTCCCGGGGGGAGAGGGGGGCGGTACCCTCACCGGCGGTGCCAGGCTGGGCGGATGCGGGTCCTGGCGCCGGCCGCCCAGATATCGCCCCCCTCTCCCCGTGGGAGAGGGGCCGGGGGAGAGGGGACGTCTCAGTCATGGGCGACCCCCAGATAGGCGTCGATCACGGCGGGGTCGTTGCGGACCTCGTCCGGGGAGCCGTCGCCGATCTTGCGGCCGTAGTCGAGGACGACGACGCGGTCGGCGAGGTCCATGACCACGCCCATGTCGTGCTCGATTAGCGCGATGGTGGTCGAGAACTCGTCGTTCACGTCGAGGATGAAGCGGCACATGTCCTCCTTCTCCTCGACGTTCATGCCGGCCATGGGCTCGTCGAGCAGCAGGAGATCGGGCTCGGCGGCGAGCGCGCGGCCGAGCTCGACGCGCTTCTGCAGACCGTAGGGCAGCGCGCCGACGGGCTTCTTGCGGATCGCCTGGATCTCGAGGAAGTCGATGATGCGCTCGACGCGCTCGCGGTGCTCGGCCTCCTCGCGCTCGGCCGGGCCCTTCCACAGCGCCTGCCAGAACAGGTTGCGCCGCATCTTGGTCAGCCGGCCCGTCATGATGTTGTCGAGCGTCGACATGCCCCTGAAGAGCGCGATGTTCTGGAAGGTGCGCGCGATCCCCTGCTTGGCGATCTCGTGCGGGCGCATCGGGCCGCGACGGCTGCCGCGGAACCAGATCTCGCCCTCCTGCGGGTGGTAGAAGCCCGAGATCACGTTCAGCATCGAGGACTTGCCGGCGCCGTTCGGGCCGATGATGGCGCGGATCTCGCCTTCGCGGATGTCGAAGCTGACGCCGTTTATCGCGGTGACGCCGCCAAAGCGGAGCGTCACGTCGCGGATGTCCATCAGCGTCTCGCCGATCCTGCGGGGCCGGATGCCGTGCTCTTCCTCGGCGGCGGCATAGGCGGCATCGGTCTTGGCCGCCTCGGCGACGGGAGCATGGGCCATCAGGTGGCCTCCTCGGTGCAGGACAGCGCGGGGGGCTCGGGGCTCTCGCCGACCAGCGCGCGCAGGCGGCCGGTATCGCGGGCCTCCGAGAGCGCGAGGACGAGGTGCAGGTCGCGCCGGACGGGCTCGACCGAGCCCATGGCAAGGCGGCGGGCCTCGGTCGCGGAGGGGCAGTCGCTGACCAGCACCAGCCGCTCCTCGGCGATGGCGGCGCGGGCCCAGCGGTCGACGGTGTCGAAGACCGCGTCGGCGGTGCCCTGGCCCTCGCCGGGTGCCGCGCCCGCCTCGACGACCTGGCAGATCCGCGCGCCGTCCCGTTCGGCCACGTCGAGACGGACGACCACGGCCGAGACCCAGCCGCCCGCTGGATCGGGCGTCAGACCGCCGGTATCGGGGTAGCGGCCGGCCAGGATCTGCTCGGCGCAGCGGTCGATGACGATCTCGACGAAGGCACGCGCAGGCGTCGCGATCGTCGCCGGTGCGCCGGCGGGGGCCAGCATCAGGGCGCCCGCCAGGGTCCAGGGCGCGGCCCTCATTCGGCGGCGACCTTCTCGGCCAGCGCGGTGGTGAAGGTCTGGACGTCGTGAATTGCGAGCGTGGCGGCGATGCGGCCCTTGCGGCCGTCCTCGTAGGTGACCTCGGTCTCGGTCGCGATCTCGCCCGCACCGCCGTAGAGCGCCTCGACGAGGTCGGCGTACTTCTCGGCGATCGTCCGGCGGCGGACCTTGCGGGTGCGCGTCAGTTCGCCGTCGTCGGCGTCGAGTTCCTTGTGCAGCACCAGGAAGCGCGTGACCTGACAGTGGCCGAGCATCGGGTCCTCGGCCAGCGCGCGGTTGGTGTCGCGCATATGCTCGGCAATGGTCCTCGCGACCTCCGGGTGCTGCGACAGTTCCTGGTAGGAGCCATAGGAGATGTTGTTGCGTTCGGCCCAGTTGCCGACCGAATTGAGGTCGATGTTGATCATCGCCATGCAGCTCTCACGCTCGTGCCCGAACACGACGGCCTCGAGAATGTTGGGCCAGAACTTGAGCTTGTTCTCGATGTATTTCGGCGCGAACAGCCCGCCCGAGGCGAGCTTGCCGACATCCTTGGCACGGTCGAGGATCCGGAGCTGGCCGGTCTCCGGGTCCATGAAGCCGGCATCGCCGGTCGCCACCCAGCCCTCGGGGTCCTTGGTGTCGGCGGTCGCCTCGGCGTTCTTGAAGTACTCCTGGAACACGCCGGGCGAGCGGTAGAAGACCTCGCCGCTCTCGCCGATGCGGATCTCGACGCCGGGGGTCGGCACGCCGACGGTCTCCAGCGCCACGGCATCGTCGGGATGCTGGGTGATGAAGACCGAGGCCTCGGTCTGGCCGTAGAGCTGCTTCAGGTTGATGCCGATCGAGCGGTAGAAGTTGAAGAGATCCGGCCCGATCGCCTCGCCCGCGGTATAGGCGACGCGCACGCGGGAGAGGCCGAGGATGTTCTTGAGCGGCCCGTAGATCAGAATCTCGCCCAGCCAGCGCTGCAGACGGTCCGGGAGACCGGGCGCGCGACCGGCCTTCTCGGCCTCGGCCATCCGGCGGGCATGGTCGATGAAGTGGTGGAAGAGGCGACGCTTGACGAGGCCCGCATCCTCGATCCGGATCATCACCGTGGTCAGCAGGTTCTCGAACACGCGTGGCGGCGCGAAGTAGTAACTCGGCCCCAGCTCGCGCAGGTCCTCCATCACCGTCTCGGCGCTCTCCGGGCAGGCGACGCAGAAGCCGGTGGTATAGGCCTGACCCATCGAGAAGATGAAGTCGCCGACCCAGGCCATCGGCAGGTAGGCGAGCATCGAATCCGTGTCGGTCAGCCGGTCGAACTCGGCCGCCGCGCGCGCCGTCAGCAGGATGTTGTCATGGCTGAGCACCACGCCCTTGGGCCGCCCCGTGGTGCCCGAGGTGTAGAGCATGACGGCGGTGTCCGTGCCCGTCGCGGCATCGACAAGCGCGTCGAGGCGGGCGGCGATCTGGGCATCGGCCCTGCGGCCCATCGCCTGCACGTCGGCGAAGGCGTGCAGCGTGGCGTGGTCGTAGTTCCGCAGGCCCCGGGGGTCGAGATAGACGATGTGGCTGAGGCCCTGGATGCGGTCGGCGACGGAGAGGACCTTGTCGACCTGCTCCTGGTCCTCGGCCACGACGATCGTCGCCTCGGCATGGTCGAGGACGTAGTGCATCTCCTCGGCCACCGCGTCCTGGTACATCGGGACCGGCACCGCGCCCGCCATCTGGGTGGCGACCATGGTCCAGTAGAGATGCGGGCGGTTGGTGCCGATCACCGCGATACGCTGGCCGGGCTCGAGGCCGAGCGCCATGAGGCCGAGCGCCAGCGCACGCGTCTCCTCGGCCACCTGGCCCCAGGTCCAGGACTGCCAGATGCCGAATTCCTTCTCGCGGCTGGCGGGCATGCCGCGCCGCCGCTCGGCATTCATGCGGAGCAGCTTGGGAAAGGTATCGAACGTCTCGGCCGCGGCGGCATCGAGCACGGTGCGTTCCTCCCGGGTCGCGCGGCCATGATCCGCCGTCGTCCAGCCCCTGGCCGGGGTGAACCCCCGATCCGCCGGCAGCTAATCAGCAACCCTCTCGGAAGGTCAAGAAAAGACGCAGGGATGTGACGCAAGGGCGTCTCGCAGCGCAAAAATCTTGCCGACCCGCAGTATGGCGGCCGCGACGGCCGCGCCGGACGGGCGGTGGTGTCGGGCCCCTACCCACCCGCGTCAGTTTAGGCCCATCAGGGTGAAGATCCCGTTGCGCCCCACGCCTCTCCAGCGTTCGCCGAACGGTAACGCAAGACGGCCCATACTGACGCGGGCGGGCGCGGGAGCGGGAGCCGGGGCGCACCTGCAGGGCCGAGCCGGACGCCTGTCGTCGATACCGAAGGGCCCCGGGGCGATCCCCGGGGCCAGGACTGGTGGGCGCTTGCGGCGTCAGCCCTCGATCGTGCGGCCGGCCTCGCGGCCGATGGCGATGGTCCGCGGGCGGAGCGCCTCGGGGATCTCGCGCTTGAGATCGACGTGCAGGAGGCCGTTCTCGAGATCGGCGCCCTGGACGCGGACATGGTCGGCGAGCTGGAAGCGGCGCTCGAAGCCGCGCTCGGCGATGCCGCGATAGAGATAGGTGCGCGCCTTCTCGGCCTCGGTCTGCGCCTTCTTGGCGGTGACGCTCAGCACCTGGTCACGGACCTC